>NZ_JBHWIQ010000001.1:0-165344 GCF_042732055.1 Streptomyces sp. NPDC059816 | reverse complement strand
CGGCCCGGCCCGGGGGGGCCCCTACCGCCGTGGCGCCCCCCGTGACCTCACGGGGCGCTCCTCGGCGTTCAGGGGACGGCTCGGCGCCGTCGGGGGCTCAGCGCGAGCGCTTCGCCAGGCGTTCCACGTCCAGCAGGATCACCGCACGGGCCTCCAGCCGCAGCCAGCCCCGGCCGGCGAAGTCGGCCAGCGCCTTGTTGACCGTCTCGCGGGACGCGCCGACGAGCTGGGCCAACTCCTCCTGGGTGAGGTCGTGCACCACGTGGATGCCCTCCTCGGACTGCACGCCGAACCGGCGGGACAGGTCGAGCAGGGCGCGGGCGACCCGGCCGGGCACATCGGAGAAGACCAGGTCGGACATCTGGTCGTTGGTCTTGCGCAGGCGCCGGGCGACGGCGCGCAGCAGTGCGGCGGCCACCTCGGGGCGGGCGTTCAGCCAGGGCTGGAGGTCGCCGTGGCCGAGGCCGAGCAGCTTGACCTCGGTCAGCGCGGTGGCGGTGGCCGTGCGCGGTCCGGGGTCGAACAGCGACAGCTCGCCGATCAGCTCGCCGGGGCCGAGTACCGCCAGCATGTTCTCCCGGCCGTCCGGGGACGTCCGGTGGAGCTTCACCTTGCCCTCGGTGACCACGTACAGGCGGTCCCCGGGGTCGCCCTCGTGGAAGAGGGCGTCACCACGCGCGAGGGTCACCTCACTCATGGAGGCGCGCAGCTCCGCGGCCTGCTCGTCATCGAGCGCCGCGAAGAGCGGGGCGCGCCGCAGAACGTCGTCCACGAGTTCTCTCCTTGTCGACCTGACTCAGGGGTCCGTGCTCCCCATCTT
Organism: Streptomyces sp. NPDC059816; assembly: GCF_042732055.1. Classification (NCBI taxonomy): domain Bacteria; kingdom Bacillati; phylum Actinomycetota; class Actinomycetes; order Kitasatosporales; family Streptomycetaceae; genus Streptomyces; species Streptomyces sp. NPDC059816. Next base: position 164,524 of record NZ_JBHWIQ010000001.1, on the reverse strand, counting down.
GCCGGACGGTCCAAACAGTGTGATCAGTCACAAGTCTGCCGTACGTACGTCCCGCACAGTGCCCGTGGGGGCCAATTGGGGGCCGATCCTCCAGGTCCCGGGCGGGTGTCGGTGCCGGGCTTTAGGCTGGCCGAGTGTCCAAAACGCCGGTGAGAGCACAGGCCAAGGGGGCTGCGCAGGTGGCCGCACGAGGGGATTCCGCTGTGGGCGAACAATCGTCCGGGCTTGCCGCAAATGCGGCAAAACGGTCGAGGGGTTCAGGGGTTCGGGGTGCTGCGGCGACCGCCGGGCCCGGTGCCGCGGGGAGGGCCGCCGGGTCGGCCGGGAAGGCTGCCGGGGGGCAGCGGTCCGAGTCCCGTACCGCCCTCGTCCGACGGGCCCGGCGGATCAACCGGGAGCTCGCCGAGGTCTACCCGTACGCGCATCCGGAGCTGGACTTCGAGGACAGCTTCCAGCTCCTGGTGGCCACCGTCCTGTCCGCGCAGACGACGGACCTGAGGGTCAACCAGACCACCCCGGCGCTCTTCGCCGCCTATCCGAAGCCCGAGGACCTCGCCACCGCCGACCCCGAACGGGTGGAGGAGCTGATCCGCCCCACCGGGTTCTTCCGGGCCAAGACCAGGTCGATCATCGGCCTGGCCGCCGCCCTGCGGGACGAACACGACGGGGAGGTCCCCGGCACCCTGGAGGAGCTGGTCAAGCTGCCCGGGGTCGGCCGCAAGACCGCGTTCGTGGTGCTGGGCAACGCCTTCGGGCGGCCCGGGATCACGGTGGACACCCACTTCGGGCGGCTGGTGCGACGCTGGAAGTGGACGGAGGAGACCGACCCGGACAAGGTCGAGGCCGCGGTCGGCGCGCTCTTCCCGAAGAGCGACTGGACCATGCTGTCGCACCGGGTGATCTTCCACGGCCGCCGCATCTGCCATGCGCGCAAGCCCGCCTGCGGTGCCTGTCCGATCGCCCCGCTGTGCCCCGCGTACGGGGAGGGCGAGACCGACCCGGACAAGGCCGAGAAGCTGCTCAAGTACGAGAAGGGCGGCTACCCGGGGCAGCGGTTGAACCCGCCGCGGTCCTACCTGGAGGCGGGCGGTCGGCCCGCGCCCCCGCTGGGCGCGGCCACCGGGACGGCCACCGGCGCGGACGCCGGGAAGGCCGGATGACGCGCTCCGCACCCGCCGGGGCCCGCCCGGATGTCCGGGGCGCCCGGGGCTTTTGGGGCGGCCGGGACCGCGGGGGCGCCCGCGCTCGGCGCGTCGGGCCGGAACGATACGGGGGCGGACGCGCGTTGTGTCCACAGGGACGGGGGTGTCGATGACACACACGGGCAGCAACGGCAGTGGCGGTGGCAGTGGTGCCGGCACCGGCAGGACCGGTGGCGGGGTCGGCGCGGAACGCGCGGGCGTAGCAGCGGGCACCGACGACCGCCCCGGCCCGGGAGGGGGCCCGGGCCCGGTCGAGGTCAGCAGTGGCGGACTGCCGCCCTGGCTCGCCCCCGTGGCCCTGGCCGCCGAGACCGTCCAGCCCCCGCAACTCAGCCGCTTCCTCCCCCCGGCGGACGGCGCGGGCCGCCAGTCCGCCGTCCTGGTCCTCTTCGGCGAGGGCGAGCGCGGCCCCGAACTGCTGCTGATGGAACGCGCCGGCTCGTTGCGCTCCCACGCCGGCCAGCCCGCCTTCCCGGGCGGTGCGCTCGACCCCGCCGACGGCGATCCGCAGGGGGACGGCCCAGTGCGGGCCGCACTGCGGGAGGCGTGGGAGGAGACGGGGCTCGATCCCGAGGGGGTGCAGATCTTCGGCGTGCTGCCCAAGCTCTACATCCCCGTCAGCCAGTTCGTCGTCACCCCCGTCCTCGGCTGGTGGCGCGAGCCCAGCCCGGTCGGGGTGGTCGACCCGGCCGAGACCGCCCGGGTGTTCACGGTTCCCGTGGCGGACCTGACGGACCCCGCGAAGCGGGCCACCGCCGTCCACCCGATGGGCCACACCGGTCCCGCGTTCCTCGTGGAGCGGGCCCTGGTGTGGGGCTTCACCGCCGGAGTCATCGACCGGCTGCTGCACTTCGCCGGCTGGGAGCGCCCCTGGGACCCGTCCCGGCAGGTCCCCCTCGACTGGCGTGCGTGAAACAGTGGGCGACCGGACGGGGACCACGGTGGACGGCGAGGCAAGGCGAGGCGTGGAACGGTGAATGTGCTGGACATCCTGCTGTTGGTGGCAGCCGTGTGGTTCGCCGTCGTCGGCTACCGACAGGGCTTCGTCGTCGGCATCCTGTCGGTGATCGGATTCCTCGGCGGCGGCCTGGTCGCCGTCTACCTGCTCCCGGTCGTCTGGGACAGCACCACGGACGACGCCGAGGTCGGGACGACCGCGGCCATCGTCGCAGTGGTGATCGTCATCGTCTGCGCCTCCGTCGGGCAGGCGTTCACCACCCACCTGGGCAACCGGCTGCGCCGCCACATCACCTGGTCGCCCGCGCGGGCCCTCGACGCCACCGGCGGCGCCCTCGTCAACGTCGTCGCGATGCTGCTGGTGGCCTGGCTGATCGGGTCCGCCCTGGCCGGGACGACGATGCCCACCGTCGGCAAGGAGGTGCGCAGCTCCAAGGTGCTCCTCGGGATCTCCCGGGCGCTGCCCGAGCAGGCCGACACCTGGTTCGCCGACTTCTCGTCCGTGCTCGCGCAGAACGGCTTCCCGCAGGTCTTCAGCCCCTTCGCCAACGAGCCCATCAACGAGGTCAAGCCGCCCGATCCGGCGCTCGCCGACAGTGCGGTCGCCGCCCATGCGAAGCGCTCCATCGTGAAGGTCCTGGGCACCGCGCAGAGCTGCAACAAGGTCCTCGAAGGCACCGGCTTCGTCTTCGCCGAGCGGCGGGTCATGACCAATGCGCACGTGGTCGGCGGGGTCGAGGAGCCCACCGTCCAGATAGGCGGAGAGGGCCGGCTCTACGACGCCAAGGTCGTGCTCTACGACTGGGAGCGGGACATCGCCGTGCTCGACGTGCCCCAGCTGAAGGCCCCCGCACTCCAGTTCGTCACGGACCGGGAGGCGAAGAGCGGGGCGGGGGCGATCGTCGCGGGCTTCCCCGAGAACGGGGCGTACGACGTGCAGGAGGCCCGCGTCCGGGCCAGGATCACCGCGAACGGGCCCGACATCTACCACCGGGGCACCGTCCACCGCGATGTGTACTCGCTGTACGCGACGGTGCGTCAGGGCAACTCGGGGGGACCCCTGCTGACGCCCGACGGACGGGTCTACGGAGTGATCTTCGCCAAGTCCCTGGACGATCCCGACACGGGGTACGCCCTGACCGCCGACGAGGTCCGCGAGGACGTCGAGGCGGGCCGGAAGGCCAACCAGCAGGTGGACAGCCAGGGCTGCGCCCTGTAGTCCGCAGCCGGGCGGGAGCTACCTGCGGGAGGCGCCGGTCAGGGGCGGGGATGGCGGAGCCGGGCGGACACCCAGCGGGCGCGGCGGCGCAGGATGCGCGGGATGCCGATGGCCCGTCCGCCGGGGCTCTCGCCCACCCGGCGCGTACCGCTCCGTTGGAGGGACCCCGGTCCGGAACCCGAGCGGCCCTCGCGTGCTGCGTCACTGTGGTCGTGCGTCCAGCCCATAACCGACGTGTGCCCTGTGCCCAAGGTCGGTAACCGCCCCGCGCGCCCCCAATTGGCCTATGCGCGCGGCAATTGGCTGTGCGTCTTCGGCGCCGCTCAGCGGTCCGGCTCGGGGTCCTTCAACCAGTTGACCAACTCGGTGGAGAACGCCACCGGGTCCTCCTCGTGCGGGAAGTGCCCGACCCCGTCGAACAGCCGCCACCGGTAGGGCGCCTCCACGTACTGTCCCGAACCCGCGGCGCTGCGCGTGCGCATGATCGGATCGAGGGAACCGTGCAGGTGCAGCGTCGGCACCCGCACCGGCCGCTTCATCCGACGGTTGAACTGGAAGCCGTCCGGCCGGGCGAGCGAGCGCACCATCCACCGGTACGGCTCGATCGAGCAGTGCGCGGTGGAGGGGATGCACATCGCCCGCTGGTACGCGTCCACCACCGGGTCGGGGAACGCGTCGATCCGGGGCCCGGACCAGTCCCGGATCAGACGCCCCACCAGGGCCCCGTCATCGGCGACCAGCTGACGTTCCGGTAGCCAGGGCCGTTGGAAGCCCCACACGCTGGAGCCGGCCGCGGTCTGCCGGACGTCCGACAGCATCGCCGAACGCCAGCGCCGCGGGTGCGGCATCGAGGACACGGCGAGTCGCCGGACCAGCTTGGGCCGCATCACCGCGGCCGTCCAGGCCAGATAGCCGCCGAGGTCGTGCCCGACGAGGGCCGCGTCGTGCTCCCCGAGGGAGCGGACCACCCCGGTGATGTCCAGGGCGAGGTTCGCCGGGTCGTAACCGCGCGGGGTGCGGTCGCTGCCGCCGACCCCGCGCAGGTCCATCGCCACGGCCCGGAACCCGGCGTCGGCGAGCGCGACCAGCTGGTGCCGCCAGGCCCACCAGAACTGGGGGAACCCGTGGAGCAACAGGACCAGCGGCCCCTCGCCGAGCTCCGCGACGTGGAAGCGCGCCCCGTTGGCGGCGACGTCGCGATGCGTCCAGGGGCCCTCGATCCGTACGGGCGAGGGCGGCTGCGCCGAGGGGGTGGCCGGGTCGGTCATGAGGACGAGCGTGCCACAAGCTCGGGCGTGTCGAGGAACTCGTCGTCCTTGGCCAACGGACGCGGGTGGGGCTTGGCGTGCTGGAGCACGGCGGCCGTCTGCTTGGCCGAAGCGGCCACTTTCTGCGGGCCCTTGCCCTTCTTCGCCTTCTTGGCGAACGCCACGCCGATCAGGCCGAGGACCACGGCGACCAGGACGTTCGCGGCGAACGACAGCAGGAAGCAGACGGAGAGGTGCCAGCCGCTCCACGCCTGGATGCCGTACGCCAGCGCGAAGCTCAGCATCGGCAGTGAGAACAGCAGCACGGTGCCGGCCGCGGCGAACGCGCCGCCGCTGAACGCGCCGCGCTTGACGTCCTGGCGCAGCTGGGCCTTGGCCAGCGCGATCTCGTCGTGCACCAGCGCCGACATCTCGCTGGTGGCGCTGGCCACCAAGGTGCCGAGGCTGCGGTCGGCGCCCACGGGGGCCTCCGGTGCGCTCATCGCGTACTCCCTCTGTTGCGGTGTGTCCGTCGTTCCGGTGCGTCCGTCTGGTCCGGCCGGTGCTCCGGAGCAGTGGTGGTCCGGGGCCGCCGGGCGCCGCCGCCCGACGGGGCGACGATGACGCTTTGATGTCAGATCATGCCGGACTGTCGCCCCCGTCGCCTGCCCCGGCCATCACTTTCGCGAGCCTGCGGTGTTCGGCGGCCTTCCGTTCGTGGATCTCGGCCATCCTCAGGTGGTACTCCGGGTTGTCCTGCTCGTAGACGTCGGGGATGCCGTCGAGGTCGTCGTCGCGCTCCTCGTCGGCCCACAGCCGCTGGTACGTGCGGTTGCGGATCTTCAGCAGCACACCGGCGAGCAGGGCCGCGATCAGGGAACCGGTCAGGACGGCCGCCTTGACCTCGGCGGTGAGGGCGGGGTCGTCGGCGAACGCCAGCTCGCCGATCAGCAGCGAGACGGTGAAGCCGATGCCGGCGAGCGTCGCCACCGCGAACACGTCGGGCCAGGCGAGTTCCTCGCTGAGGGAGGCCCGGGTGAAACGGGCGGTGAGCCAGGTGCCGCCGAAGATGCCCAGGGCCTTGCCGAGCACCAGCCCGAGCGCGACGCCGAGCGTCTCGGGCTGGGTGAAGACCTCGGCGAGCGCCCCGCCGGAGATCGGCACGCCGGCGCTGAACAGCGCGAACAGCGGTACGGCGAGACCCGCCGAGATCGGGCGCACCAGGTGTTCGATGTGTTCGCCCGGGGAGTGGGCCTCGCCCTCGCGCCGGGTGCAGCGCAGCATCAGGCCCATGGCGACCCCGGCGACGGTGGCGTGGACGCCGCTGTTGTACATCAGGCCCCAGATGACCAGGCCCAGCGGTACGTACACGTACCAACCGCGGACGCCCTTGCGCAGCAGCAGCCAGAAGACGACGAGTCCCAGGAACGCGCCGGCCAGGGCCGCGAAGTCCAGTTCGCTGGTGAAGAAGATCGCGATGATCAGGATGGCGAACAGGTCGTCGACGACGGCGAGCGTCAGCAGGAACGCGCGCAGCGCGGACGGCAGCGAGGTGCCGATGACGGCGAGGACCGCGAGCGCGAAGGCGATGTCCGTGGCGGTGGGCACCGCCCAGCCGGTGAGGGAGCCGCCGCCGCTGAGGTTGGTGACGACGTACACGAGGGCCGGGACGGCCATGCCGCACAGGGCGGCGACCACGGGGAGGACGGCGGCCTTGGGGTCGCGCAGGTCCCCGGCGACGAGTTCGCGTTTCAGTTCGATGCCGGCGACGAAGAAGAAGATCGCGAGGAGCCCGTCGGCGGCCCAGTGCTGGACCGACAGGTCGAGGCCGAGGGCGGCGGGTCCGAAGTGGAAGTCGCGCACCGCCTCGTAGCTGTCCCGCAGGGGGGTGTTCACCCACACCAGGGCGGTGACCGCGGCGACGAGGAGCAGGACGCCGCCGACGGTTTCGGTGCGCAGGGCCTCCGCGACGAAGTTCCGCTCGGGCAGGGAGAGGCGTCCGAGGAAGGTGCGGGGGGAACGGGGCGCGGCCACGGGTGAGGACCTCCGGGTCGTGTTCGGCGAGCACGGCCAACGGGTCGCTGACTGCGCTGCCGACCAGACTTCCCGGCGCACCTGTAGTTCTCGCGGCGTCGAGGCGACCGGGACGGACCCGGTCGGTCGGTTCGGGGTGGACCCCGACGGCGGGCACGGCACCACCGCGGTGCGGTGGTCCGGTTCGCCGATTCTTGACGTGACCTTGACGCGACGGACAGCTTACCCGGTGGTGCGACGGGCGTCATGGATGATCTTCACTCTACGCAGGAAAGGGGCGTCCGGCGCGCGACGCGGTGCGTGCGCGGACCGGACGCCCCTTTCGGGCGCTCAGGGTGCCGGGGGTGTTCAGTCCTCGCTGGACGCGGCCGGCAGCTTGGTCTGGATGAGGTCCATGACCGAGGAGTCGGTCAGCGTGGTGACGTCACCCAGCTCCCGGTTCTCCGCGACGTCGCGTAGCAGCCGCCGCATGATCTTGCCGGAGCGGGTCTTGGGCAGTTCGGCCACCGGCAGGACGCGCTTCGGCTTGGCGATCGGACCGAGGGTCCGGCCCACGTGGTTGCGCAGGTCGGCGACGAGGTTCTCGTCGTCGGCGTCGGCGCTGCCGCGCAGGATCACGAAGGCGACGATGGCCTGACCCGTCGTCTCGTCCGCCGCGCCGACGACCGCCGCCTCGGCCACCGACGGGTGGGAGACCAGCGCGGACTCGACCTCGGTGGTGGAGATGTTGTGCCCGGACACGAGCATCACGTCGTCCACCCGGCCGAGCAGCCAGATGTCGCCGTCCTCGTCCTTCTTGGCGCCGTCGCCCGCGAAGTACCGGCCCTCGAAGCGGGACCAGTAGGTGTCGAGGAAGCGCTGGTCGTCGCCCCAGATGGTGCGCAGCATCGACGGCCACGGCTCGGTGAGGACCAGGTAGCCGCCGCCCCCGTCGGGAACCTCGCGGGCCTCGTCGTCCACGACGGTCGCGGAGATGCCCGGCAGGGCTCGCTGCGCGGAGCCCGGCTTGGTCTCCGTGACGCCGGGCAGCGGCGCGATCATCATGGCGCCGGTCTCGGTCTGCCACCAGGTGTCGACGATCGGACAGCGGTCGCCGCCGATGTGCTTGCGGTACCAGATCCATGCCTCGGGGTTGATCGGCTCGCCGACCGACCCGAGCACCCGCAGGCTGCTCAGGTCGAACTTGGCCGGGATGTCGTCGCCCCACTTCATGAAGGTGCGGATCGCGGTCGGCGCGGTGTACAGGATCGTCACGCCGTACTTCTGGACGATCTCCCAGAACCGGCCCTGGTGCGGGGTGTCCGGGGTGCCCTCGTACATGACCTGGGTGGCGCCGTTCGCGAGCGGGCCGTAGGTGATGTACGAGTGGCCGGTGACCCAGCCGATGTCGGCCGTGCACCAGTAGACGTCGGTCTCCGGCTTGAGGTCGAACACGGCGTGGTGCGTGTACGCGGCCTGGGTGAGGTAGCCGCCGGAGGTGTGCAGGATGCCCTTGGGCTTCCCGGTGGTGCCCGAGGTGTAGAGGATGAACAACGGGTGCTCGGCGTCGAACGCCTCGGGGGTGTGCTCGGTGGACTGACGGGCGGTGATCTCGTGCCACCACACGTCGCGGCCCTCGGTCCAGGCGACGTCCTCACCGGTGCGGCGGACGACGAGGACCTTCTCGACTCCCTCGACCCGGCCGAGCGCGTCGTCGACGGCGGGCTTGAGGGCGGAGGGCTTGCCGCGGCGGTAGCCGCCGTCGGCGGTGATGACCACCTTGGCGCTGGCGTCCTGGATGCGGGCCGCGATGGCGTCGGCGGAGAAGCCGCCGAAGACCACGGAGTGCGCGGCGCCGATGCGGGCGCACGCGAGCATCGCGACGACCGCCTCGGGGATCATCGGCAGGTAGACGGCGACCCGGTCGCCCTTGGTGACGCCCAGTTCGGTGAGGGCGTGGGCGGCCTGCGAGACCTCGTCCTTGAGCTGGGCGTACGTCACGGCCCGGCCGTCACCCGGCTCGCCCTCGAAGTGGATGGCGACGCGGTCGCCGTTGCCGGCCTCCACATGGCGGTCGACGCAGTTGTAGGCGACGTTGAGCTTGCCGTCCTGGAACCACTTGGCGAACGGGGGGTTCGACCAGTCGAGCGTCTCGGTGGGCTCGGTCGCCCAGTTCAGCCGGCGGGCCTGCTCGGCCCAGAAGCCGAGCCTGTCAGCCTTGGCCTGCTCGTACGCCTCCGCGGTCACGTTGGCGTGTGCTGCCAGCTCGGCGGGAGGCACGAATCTGCGGTCTTCTCGCAGCAGATTGGCCAGGCTTTCGTTGCTCACGACTTCTCCCTTTCCCAGGAGGTCCGGTCCGCTGTGTCCCGCGCCACAGCTCACCAGAAGCAACGGCCGCTGACAAGGGCTGGCCGAAAATTGGTTTAGACCTGTGTGACGTATGTCGCGGTTGGGTGGACGGTGTGTGCCCAGGGTGCCGGTCAGGTGTGGGGGGCGGGGGCGCGGCGGTTGGCCGGGGGGTCCTCCACGGCGGTGACCTGGGTGAACGTGGCCTCCGGCTCGTCCAGGAGATAGGACTGGGCCTCGCCGACGTGGAAGTACATCCCGTGCAGGTCGAGGGGTCGGCGCGCGAGCCGTCGGGCGACGGACGGGTGTTCCCTTAGGTGGGCGAGCTGTTGCAGCACATTGGTGAGGCAGAGCTGTTCGACGGCGTCGACGGGTGGGCGCCAGGAGAGGCGGGGCGGTGCGGCGGCGGGGGTGCGCATCCGCTCCAGGCTGGGCAGGCCGTGCCGGAGCCAGCGGCGCAGCGGTGTCGGCTCCGTACTCGTACTCGTATCCGTATCCGTGTTTGTTCCGTCGGCTTCGGTGGACAGGAGTGCCTGCATCGCCCCGCATCCGGAGTGTCCGCACACGGTGATCGAGCGGACCTCCAGCACGTCGACGGCGTACTCGATGGCCGCCGCCACGGAGTCGTCGCCGCGTTGGGCGCCGGGGCGGGGTACCAGATTGCCGACGTTGCGGACGACGAACAGGTCGCCCGGCCGGCTGGACGTGATCATCGACGTGACGAGTCGGGAGTCGGCGCAGGCGAGGAAGAGTTGGGAGGGGCGTTGTCCCTCGCGGGCGAGCCTCGCCAGCTCTCCCCGTACCAGGGGGGCCGTATGGCGTTGGAACGCGCTGATGCCGCTGGCGAGGGGGTGCCCGGCGTGCGGTCCGCGGGGCGGGTGGGCGCAGGCGGTGTGCCCGGACTCGTCGTCGACGTGAGCGGTGTGGGGGGTGTGGGGGGTGTGAGGGGCGTGGGCGGGGTGGGGGCAGGCTGGCATGTCCCGTCTCCTCCGGGGCGGCGCGGTCGCGGACAGGGGCCCCCGGTCCCACGGAGGGCGGAGGCGGGCTCGCGGTCGTGGGGTCACGGCGTTGCAGCGGCGGGATGACTCAACTGTTGGTAAATGGATCGTCATCCAGAGTAAAGAGACGTGCCGAACATTTGCCTTAGGGATCGCAAATAATCACCTAGGTGAGTGAATAGGCATTTTTATCGGCTTGTCATACAAATGTATTGACGTTCCCGTGCGACGTTGGCGGCGCCCAGATTTGTCGTACAGGAAGAAGGTGGGCGGATGGCCGCCACCCAGAGGATCGCCGCGGGCCTGGCCGTGACCGCGACCTGCGCCATGGCCCTGTCCGGCTGCGGCGACCCCGACAGCGCCGGAGCCCGGAAGACCGGTTCGGGGGAGAAGAAGGCGTCCGCGGCCCCCGCGCCCAGGAACGCGGTCAAGCTGATCGGCGATGGGTCCACCGCCTTCACCGGCCCCCAACCGAAGCTCCCGCGCCCCGAACGGTTGAAGCCCGGTCAACGCCCGCCGCAGTTCGTCGTCTTCTCCTGGGACGGTGCGGGCGAGGACAGTCAGCGACTGTTCTCGCACTTCCGGAAGGTGTCGAAGGCCAACAACGCCACGATGACGTACTTCCTCAGTGGCGTGTACATGCTCCCGGAGGAGAAGCGGAAACTATACGACCCGCCGCAGCACAACACGGGCAGCTCCGACATCGGCTTCAACGACGTCCAGGGCATCAAGGACACCGTCGACCAACTCCGGGGCGCCTGGCTGGAGGGCAACGAGGTCGGCACCCACTTCAACGGCCACTTCTGCGGCAGCAGCGGCGGTGTCGGACAGTGGTCGGTCGACGAGTGGAAGAGCGAGATCGCGCAGGCCAAGTCCTTCGTGACGAACTGGAAGACCAACACCGGTCTCAAGGGGGCCGATCCGCTGCCCTTCGACTACGACAAGGAACTCATCGGCGCCCGCACCCCCTGCCTCGAAGGGCAGAAGAACTTCATGAAGGCCGCCCGTGAACTGGGCTTCCGCTACGACACCAGCGGCGTCAACGACCAGGTCTGGCCGAAGAAGAAGGAAGGACTGTGGGACCTGTCCATGCAACTCGTCCCCGTTCCCGGCCGCTCCTTCGAGACGTTGACCATGGACTACAACTTCATGGTCAACCAGTCCGGTACGACCTCGCAGGGCGACCCGTCGATGCACGAGTACTGGGGGGACCAGATGCGCGACGGCCTCCTCCAGGGCTTCGACCGGGCCTACGAGGGCAATCGGGCGCCGCTGATCATCGGCAACCACTTCGAGTCCTGGAACGGCGGCACCTACATGCGCGCCATCGAGGAGACCATCGAGTCGGTGTGCACCAAGAAGGACGTGCGGTGCGTGTCCTTCCGGCAACTCACCGACTGGCTCGACGCCCAGGACCCGGGCACCCTCGACAAGCTGCGCACCCTGAAGGTCGGTCAGGCCCCCAAGGGCGGCTGGGCGTCCCACCTCTCGGCCCGACCCGCACCGGCGCCCAAGGGCGTGCCCGGGGCGCCGGCCACCGGCGAACGCTGACGCCCCGGGCGGGCCGCCCCTGCGGGAGGCCCGCCCCCGGCCGTGCGGTCGACGGCCTCAGACGGGCTGGGGCGCGTCGATCGACTGCTCGCGCAGCACGAAGGCGGGATCGACCTGGGTGGCCAGGTCGATCCCCGTGCGTTCGTTGCCCCAGGACTTGGCGTTGCGCAGGTGGAACTGGACCGTCTGGCGGGTGTAGCGCTCCCAGTCGCGGGTGCCGTAGGTCGCGTCGGCGGCCTTCTGGAGTGCGTGCAGGGCGGCGCGGTTGACGTCCTCCAGGAGCTCGAACCGCGGCGGGCGCCCCTTCTCCATGGACCGCACCCAGTCCGAGTGCCCCACGGTCACCAGCAGGTCGTCGCCGACCTCCTGGTGCAGGAAGTCGATGTCGTCGGGGCCCTGCACCTTGTTGCCGATGACGTGCAGCGCGACCCCGAAGTCACGTGCGTACTCCTTGTACTGGCGGTAGACGGAGACCCCCTTGCGGGTCGGCTCCGCGACCAGGAACGTCATGTCGAAGCGGGTGAACATGCCCGAGGCGAAGGAGTCGGACCCCGCGGTCATGTCGACCACCACGTACTCGTCGCGACCGTCGACCAGGTGATTCAGGCACAGCTCCACCGCGCCCGTCTTGGAGTGGTAGCAGGCGACTCCGAGGTCGGCCTCCGTGAACGGCCCGGTGACCATCAAACGGACGGTGGAGCCGTCGAGTTCCACCGGGTGGGCGCAGGCGTCGTACACCGGGTTGTTCTCCCGGACCCGCAGCAGTCGCGAGCCCTCGCCGGGGGGCGTGGTCTTCACCATGGTGTCGGCGGAGGCGATGCGCGGGTTCGAGCCGCGCAGGTAGTCCTTGATCATCGGCAGCCGCGCGCCCATGGCGGGCAGCCGGGCCGAGGTCTCGTCGTCGAGGCCGAGGGCGGCCCCCAGGTGCTGGTTGATGTCCGCGTCGATCGCGATGACCGGCGCGCCGGTCGCGGCGAGATGCCGGACGAAGAGCGACGACAGGGTGGTCTTGCCGCTGCCGCCCTTCCCAACGAAAGCAGTTTTCATGTTCAGTAAGCTTAGTGGGCTCCCCTCGGCCGGACCGGGCCGGACGTGAAGAAGACCACTCCTTCGTGGGGCGGCGGCACGGGGTGCGTAGGGTCGTACCCATGAGTACGTCAGGTGCGCAGGTCGATCCGCTCGTCGCCCTCGGGGAGCTGCCCCGGGTGGCCGAATCCGTGGCGGCCGTGCGCAAGGCGGTGGACCGCGTCTACGGGCACCGCGTCATGCGCAGGCGGAGCAACGAGGTCACCTCGGAGGCGGCACTGCGCGGAGCCCGTGGTTCCGCCGCGCTCGCCGGGGCCGACTGGGCGTTGGAAGAGGTGCGCCGGCGCAGTGACTTCGGTGTGGACGACGAGTCCCGCGCGGTGGGTGCCGCCCTGAGGTTGGGCGCCGAGGCCGGCCAACTCCTCTCCGTCTGGCGGCAGTCCCCGTTGCGGGTGCTGGCCAGGCTGCACCTGGTGGCCGCCGCCCGGCAGGACGGGGCGGTGGGGCGTCCGCGGCTGTCGGGCGAGCCGGTGGACGAGCCGCTGATCGAGCTGCCGTTGCCGGGTGCCGACGAGGTGGCCGCGCGGCTCGACGGGCTCGCGGGGCTGATCGTCGCGGGCGGTTCGGCGCCGGCCCTGGTCACCGCGGCCGTGGTGCACGGCGAGCTGCTGGCGGTGCGGCCCTTCGGTTCGTACAACGGGCTCGTCGCACGGGCGGCCGAGCGGATCGTCCTGGTGGGCAGCGGGTTGGACCCGAAGGCCGTCTGCCCGGCCGAGGTGGGGCACGCGGAGCAGGGGCGGGCGTCCTACGCGGCGGCGCTCGCGGGGTACGCGTCGGGCACTCCGGAGGGGGTGGCCGAGTGGATCGCCCACTGCGGCCGTTCGGTGGAGCTGGGGGTACGGGAGTCGACGGCGGTCTGCGAGGCGTTGCAGCGCGGGGCCGCCTGACGCGGTGCGCCGGCCTGATGCGGCGGTCGGCTGGTGCCGTGAGCTGCTGGTGCGGTGCGGTGCGGTGCGGTGCGGTGCGGGTGCGCGGCGGCGTCGTCGCGCCGGCGGGGTGTGAACGGGCTGCCCTGAACGGGGTTGCGGCGGTACGAGGATCCGTACCGCCGCTGGCATGTCCACCCGGTTACCAAGCGTCCTCGAAGTGTTGCCCATCAGGTCGGGTGCTTCGCCCGTCACCTGGTGCGGCTGGCCCGTATTCGACGGGTCGACGTCGCGTGGGTGCCCGGTTTCCATGCTCGGTCCGTGGGGCCACGGTTGCTGTCTTCGGGTGATCCTCTCGGATGCCCTTGGTCTCGCGGGCCGTTGACTCCTTTGTACTCCTGTCCGCAGGGAAGCGGAACCCCTCGCCCCACTTCTTTACCTTTACCCCTAAAAGGTGCGGAAGTGGACATGTTGTGGGGCGGTCGGGGCGAGCGCGGGGGCGCTTCGTTCAGGCGACCGGTGTGCGGCGCCTGCTGGCGTACCAGACGAGTCCGGCCGCCGCGGCGGCACCGACGGCCGCGGCGGCGACCAGGGCGGGGCGCGGCGGGACCCGCAGTGCGGGGATGCGCTGTTTGAGCCGCACCGGACGGTGGAAGTCGAGGATCGGCCAGCTGCGCGCGACCGCCTCGCGGCGCAGCGCCCGGTCCGGGTTCACCGCGTGCGGATGGCCGACCGCCTCCAGCATCGGCAGATCGGTGATGGAGTCGCTGTACGCGTAACAGCGGGCCAGGTCGTACCCCTCGGTCGCGGCCAGCTCCCGGATCGCCTCGGCCTTGGTCGGGCCGTAGGCGTAGTACTCCACCTCCCCGGTGAAGCAGCCGTCCTCGCCGACGACCATCCGGGTGGCCACGACCCGGTCGGCGCCGAGCAACTCCCCGATGGGCTCCACCACTTCGGCGCCGGACGTCGAGACGATCACGACGTCCCGCCCGGCCGTGTGGTGTTCCTCGATCAGGGACGCCGCCTCGTCGTAGATGATCGGGTCGATGAGGTCGTGCAGCGTCTCGGCGACGATCTCCTGCACCTGTCGTACGTTCCAGCCCCGGCAGAGCGCGGACAGGTATTCGCGCATGCGTTCCATCTGGTCGTGATCGGCGCCGCCGGCGAGGAACACGAACTGCGTGTACGCGGTGCGCAGCACGTCCCGCCGGTTGATCAGGCCACCGTGATAGAACGACTTGCTGAAGGTGAGCGTGCTCGACTTCGCAATGACCGTCTTGTCCAGGTCAAAGAAGGCAGCTGTGCGGGGCAACGAGTGGTTTTCCACGGCTTGAGCATAGGCGCCCACCATTCGGCGTAAGCCGGGGCGTGTGGGTTTGCCTGCGAGGGCCTTCGGGTACACCATGGAAGTCACGGATCGTTCGCGACCGTGCTAACCCGGCCCGACTCCTCCCCCCCCGAGTCGGCCGTGGGGACGACCCCCGCTCTCCCCCCCGGCGGGGGTCGTCGCATGTCCGGACCGGTTTGGTCCCCTTTCTCCCGTGGCTCGATGACCTTCTCGCCGCTGCGCCGGCTCCGACGCCTCGGTCTCACGCTCCCCCATGCCGTCACTCAGAGTGACGAGAGGGCTGCGCTGTGGGGGTCAGGTCGCCGCCGTCGCTGTCACTGATTTGGGTGATGAAGTTATTCACAGGGGCGGCCTTGTCCACGGTATTTGACCAAGATCCACACGTTTTCCGGGATCCGCGCATCGTGATTCCCACGCGGTCGACCACGGAGTTCCCACGGTTCGCTATGGCGCGGTCCACATGGCCGGATTCTGACGGCCGTGCGTATCGCGGAGAACGGAACTCCACGTTCGGGATTCACGGACCCCCGGGGTCCGGTGGGCCCCGGGCGGGCGCCGAGCAAGGGAGCGCGTGCAGGGGCACGCAGGTCGCGTCCGGCGTGCACCGGGCGTACGGAACGAGGGGCTGGGATCGGAATGGACGGCACGGGGAAGAACGGGGCGGGACCCGTATACGGATCGGGGGCCGAGTACGGGTCGGGGACGGCCCCGGGGGCGGAACCGGCGTACGGGGCGGGGCGCGGGTCGGGGGAGGTGGGGCGTTCCTCCGGTGAGGGGCTGGCCCGGGCGGCTCCGGTGCGCCGGGTCACACCGGTGCCCGCAGCGGACCCGGCGGGGCGATCACGTGACCCCGGAGGCCCGTTGGTGCTCACCGAGGATCCGGCCCTCCTCGACGACCTGCTGCGGCTGTGCGCCGCGGCGGGCGCCCGCGCCGAGGTGAGGCCCGGCCCGCCGGAGCCCGCCCGTTGGGACTCCGCCCCGCTGGTCCTCGTGGGGCCCGACGCCGTCCCCCGGCTGCGGGCCACCACCCGCAGGCGCCACGTGGTGCTGGTGAGCCGGGCGCCCGCCGACCCCGAGCGGTGGCGGCACGCGGTCGAGATCGGCGCGGACCACGCACTCGTGCTGCCGGACGGCGAGGAATGGCTGGTCGACCGGATCGCCGACGTCGCCGAAGGAGCGGACCGGCCCGCCCTGACGGTCGGCGTGCTCGGCGGCAGCGGTGGCGTCGGCGCCTCCACGCTCGCCTGCGCCCTCGCGGTGACCTCGGCCCGGGCCGGCCGCCGCACCCTGCTGGTCGACGCCGACCCGCTCGGCGGAGGGCTGGACGTCGCGCTCGGCGGGGAGGACGTCGACGGCTTGCGCTGGCCGGCCTTCGCGGGCTCCCGGGGCCGGGTCGGCGGCGCCGCGTTGGAGGAGGCACTGCCCGCGCTGCACGGGGTGCGGGTCCTCAGCTGGGACCGGGGTGAGCCCGTCCCGGTGCCGCCCCCCGCCGTGCGCGCGGTGCTGGCCGCCGCCCGCCGCCGGGGCGGGGTCGTCGTGGTGGACCTGCCGCGCCGGGTCGACGGCGTCTCGGCCCAGGCCCTCGCCCAAGTGGACGTCGGACTCCTGGTGGTGGCCGGCGGCCTGCGCGCGGTGGCGGCGGCGGGCCGGGTGGCGGCGGCCGTCCGCCCGGTGCTGCGGGACCTGAGGTTGGTCGTCCCGGCCGGCCGACCGGAGCGCGGCGGTCCCGACGGCCCGGGCACGGCCCGTCTGTTGGGACTGCCGTACGCGGGTGAACTCCCGCGCGAGGCCGGGCTGTCGACCGCTCAGGAGGACGGACGGCCGCCGGGCCACGACCCCCGGAGCCCGCTCGCCCGGTTCTGCACCGCGTTCTGGGAACGGGCAGCGCCCGGCGACGGCTCGTCCAGCGGCTCGTCCACCGGCGCGGACGGCGGCGCGGACAGTGGTGCGGACGGAGCGGGCGGATGAGCACGGTGGTCGGTGAGCGCCTGCTCGACGGCGTACGGCAGTGGCTCGCCCGCAGCGGGCTCGACGCCACCCCCGCGCACGTCGCCGAGGCCCTGCGCGCTCAGTCCGTGGTCCTCGGGGACGCCGAGGTGCTCGGCACCACCGAGCAGCTGCGGTCCGAACTCGTCGGCACCGGCCCCCTGGACCCGCTGCTCGCCGACCCGGCGGTCACCGACGTCCTGGTGTCCGCACCCGACCGGGTCTGGGCCGACCGGGGGCGCGGCCTCCAACTCACCGGGATCGGTTTCCCCGACGCGGCGGCCGTCCGGCGGCTCGCCCAACGGCTGGCCGCGGCGGCCGGGCGGCGCCTCGACGACGCCCGCCCCTGGGTCGACGCCCGGCTGCCCGACGGCACCCGGCTGCACGCGGTGCTGCCGCCCGTCGCGGTCGGCTCGACCTGTCTCTCGCTCCGGGTGGCCCGGCCGAGGGCGTTCACACTGGCCGAACTGGCGGCGGCCGGGACGGTGCCGCCCGGCGGCGACCGGGTGCTGCGGGCCCTGTTGGACGCCCGGCTGTCGTACCTGGTGAGCGGCGGCACGGGCACCGGCAAGACCACCCTGCTGAGTACGTTGCTCGGTCTGGTCCCCCCGGACGAACGCATCGTCCTCGCCGAGGACTCCGCGGAGCTGCGCCCCGACCACCCGCACGTGGTGCGACTGGAGGCCCGCCCGGCGAACCAGGAGGGCGCGGGGCTGGTGACCCTCCAGGACCTCGTCCGCCAGGCCCTGCGGATGCGGCCCGACCGGCTCGTCGTCGGTGAGGTGCGCGGCGGCGAGGTGCTGGACCTGCTCGCCGCGCTCAACACCGGCCACGAGGGCGGTTCGGGCACGGTGCACGCCAACACGGCCGCCGACGTGCCCGCCCGGATGGAGGCCCTGGCCTCGGCGGCGGGGCTCGGCCGCCCCGCGCTGCACAGTCAACTCGCGGCAGCCGTGGCGGTGGTGCTCCACCTGGTGCGCGACCGGCGGGGACATCGGCGGATCGCCGAGGTGAGCGTCCTCGGACGGGACCCCTCGGGGCTCGTAATGACGGCTCCCGCACTCCGGTGGGCGCCCCAGGGGTTCGCCCGTGAGCGAGGGTGGCCCCGGCTGCGGGAGCTGCTGGGGGAGTCCCGGTGAGCGGGGCCGGGGCGACGGCCCCCGGAGCGTTCGGCACGGCGGTCCTGGTGTGGGTGGCCGTGGTGTGCGCGGGTGGCGCGGTCCTCACGGCACGGGACCGGCGGACGGTGCGGGTGCGGCGGTCACGGGCGCTCGTGCCCGCCCCGGCGCCCGGTGGGATCGGGGTGGCCTTCCCCGGCGCTGGACGGAGTGCTGTCGTCGGTCGTGTCGTGCACGGCACGGGCGGACCGGTGGTGGCCCGGTTGCGCGGGCTCGTCGGACCCGAGGCATGGGTCCTGGCCGCAGGGGCAGTGGTCGCCCTCGCCGGTGAGTCACCCGTACCGCTGCTACTGGCTGCCCTGTCGGTGCCCGTGGTGCGCCGGGCCCTGCGCGAACGCGCCCGGCGGGTGGCCGGGGAGCGGCGTGCCGACGAGGTGATCGCCCTGTGCGGGGCGCTGGTCGGCGAGGTGCGGGCGGGACGGCAACCGGGGGAGGCGTTGGCGGCTCTGGCGGGGGGACCCGACGGCGGGCTCGGCATGGCGGCGGAGCGGGTGCTCGCCGCGGCGAGGTTCGGCGGGGACGTGCCGGGTGCACTGGGTGCCGCCGCACGGGAACCGGGCGGCGAGGGACTGCGGGGGCTCGCCGCCTGCTGGCGGGTGGCGGTGGACCAGGGCGCCGGGCTCGCCGCGGGGCTGGAACGGGTGGAGGCGGCCCTCCGCGCCGAGCGGGACCTGCGGGGCGATCTGCGGGCGGGGTGCGCGGCGGCGCGGGCCACCGCCGTGATGCTCGCCGGACTCCCCCTGGTGGGGCTGGTGCTCGGCTGGGCGCTGGGTGCCGATCCGCTGCGGGTGCTGCTGCACACCGCGGGCGGACTGGGGTGCCTGGCGGTGGGCGGGGCGTTGGAGGCGGCGGGGCTGTGGTGGGCGCTGCGGATCGTGCGCAGCGCCGGGGCGTGACGGCTGCGCGGTCGGGTGGATCGAGTGGTGAGGGAGGAAGGGTGATGGGGCGTCGTAAACGGTCCGCCGCGCGGTGGGCCCGGCTGTCGGGGGAGCAGGCCGGCTCCCGGGTGCCGGCGGCTCGGGGCGCGGGGTTGCTGAGACGGGCGGTGGACCGGCCGGCCCGGTGGCGGTCGGAAGCCGCCGGGGCACGGCGCTGGGTGGTGACCGTCGGTGCCGGCTGCGCCGGGTTCCTCCTGGTGGAGGGGGTCGCCGGAGTGGTGGTCGGAGCGTTGACCGCGGCCGGTGCCCGGTGGTTCGACCGGCGTCGGCCGGCGGCCGGATCGAACGCGCCCCCGTCAGCGGGCGCGGAACTCCCCCTGGCGGCCGATCTGTTGGCTGCCTGCGTCGCGGCGGGGGCGCAGCCGGTGGTGGCGGCGCGGGCGGTCGGTGAGTCGCTGGGCGGGCCGGTCGGTTCGGCCCTGTCCCGCGGTGCCGGGGAAGTGCGTCTCGGCGCCCGACCCACCGACGCCTGGCGGGAGTTGGCCGCCCTCCCGGACGGGCGGGCGCTCGCCCTGCTGCTGGCGCGCGCGGGCGAGTCGGGTGCTCCGGCCGCCGTGCCCGTGGCGCGGTACGCCGCCGAGGTGCGGGCCCGCTGGGCCCGGGTCCAGACGGCCCGCGCCCGGCGGGCGGGCGTGCTGATCACGGCACCCGTGGGGCTGTGCTTCCTGCCCGCGTTCGTCGTCATCGGTGTGCTGCCCGTGGTCATCGGACTCGCAGGACGCCTGCTCGGCGGGGACGGAGGGTGAGCGACTGATACAGCGTCAGCACGACGGCACGGCACAGGGTTTCGAGGATCGACCAAGCACGGACGAGAGCGGCGGGGGATCGAACATGGCACGGGTGACGGGGGTCCACATGGAGCGGGTGAAAGGACGGGTCCGGCGGCTGCGCGCCGCAGGCGGCCGAGCGGTGGCCGCGGTGACGCGGAACGCGGTACGGGGACACCACCGGGAACGGGGGATCGTCACCTCGGAGTACGCGGTGGGGCTGATCGCCGCGGTGGGGTTCGCCGGGCTGTTGTACAAGGTGGTCACCGGTGACCGGGTGCGCGCCGCGCTGCACGGCCTCGTGGCGCGGGCCCTCGATGTCCAGCTCTGAGCGGACGGAACGGTCTGTGGCGGTGGGGTTCGTGCCGTGGGGGCCCGTAGCGGTGGGTCCCGTGCCCCCGGTGGGCCCCGCGCCCCCGGTGGGGTCCGCTGCGGTGGGGCCCGGCGGCTCGCGGCGGCTCCGGTGCGCTGACCAAGGGTTCGTGACGGCGGAATCGGCGGTCGTCCTGCCGGTCCTGGTGGTGTTCACGGTGGGCCTGGTGTGGGCGCTGCTCGCGGCTGCCGCACAGATCCAGTGCGTGGACGCGGCGCGGGCGGGTGCTCGGGCCGCGGCCCGACAGGACCCGGACGCCGTGGTGTTGGCCGCGGTGCACCGGGCGGCGCCGTCGGGTGCCCGGGTCACGGTGCGACGGGAGGGCGGTCTCGTCCGGGTGGAGGTCGTCGCCCCGGCGCCGGGCCCGGACGCCCTGCCCCTCCTGCGACTGCGGCACGCCGCGGTGGCGGCTGCGGAGGAGGCGGTGCGGTGAACGGTCCGTCGCAGACCCCTCAGTGCCCTCAGCGGCGACAACGGCGACAGCAGCGGCGGCCCGGTCGGCGGCGGGACGGGGCCGGATCGGGAGCCGCGGACCGGGGCGCGGCCTCGGTGTGGGCCGTCACGGGCATCGCGGTGTTGGCAACGGTGTTCGTGGCGTTGCTGGCCGTGGGCCAGGCCGTGGTGGTGCGCCACCGGGTCGCGGCTGCGGCCGACCTGGCCGTGCTCGCCGCAGCCGACCACTGGACGCGGGGCCGGGAGGCGGCCTGTGCCCGTGCGCGGACGGTCGCCGGGGCGAACGGTGCGCGGGTCGTGCGGTGCGTGCTGGACGGGGAGGTCGCCGAGGTGCGGACGGCCCTGGGGACGGGGCTGTTCGGCGCCCGGGCCCGGGCTCGGGCAGGACCTCAGGAGGCGGCGTCAGCCGGTGTTCCCGTCCGGGTCCGGGTCCTGCTGCGGGGCGTCGGCGAGGAGCGTGGTGAGCAGCCGCAGCGCACCCCGCTTGTGCAGCGGCTCGTTGCCGTTGCCGCACTTGGGCGACTGGATGCAGGACGGGCACCCGGCCGCGCACTCGCAGGCCCCGATGGCCTCCCGGGTGGCGGTGAGCCAGTCCCGGGCGGTCCGGAAGGCGCGCTCAGCGAAGCCAGCGCCGCCGGGGTGGCCGTCGTACACGAAGACGGTGGGCAGCAGGGTGTCGGCGTGCAGCGTGACGGAGACGCCACCGATGTCCCAACGGTCGCAGGTGGCGAAGAGCGGGAGCATCCCGATGGCGGCGTGCTCGGCGGCGTGCAGGGCGCCCGCGAGCTGTTCGGGGCCGATCCGGGCGGCGTCGAGCTGGTCCTCGGTGACGGTCCACCACACGGCGCGGGTCCGCAGGGTGCGCGGCGGCAGGTCCAGCTTGGTCTCGCCGAGCACCTCACCGGTGACGAGCCGGCGGCGGAGGAACGACACGACCTGGTTGGTGACCTCCACGGACCCGTAGGCGAGCCGGGCGGAGCCCCAGGGGACCTCGACGTCGGTCTCCAGGACGGACACCGACGTCACGTCACGGGCGACCGTGGAGTAGGTCGGGGCCGCCTGCTCGACGAGCGCGACGGAGTCGTCCAGGTCCAACTGCCGGACCAGGTAGGTGCGGCCCTGGTGCAGGTGCACGGCCCCCTCGTGGACGGAGGTGTGCGCGGCGGAGGCGTCGACCGTGCCGAGCAGCCGCCCGGTGTCGGCCTCCACGATCTGGACCGGTGTTCCTCCGCCGCCGCGGATGTCGGTCAGGTCGGCGGCCCGTTCGCGGCGCGTCCAGTGCCAGGCCGAGGCGCGCCGCCGCAGCAGCTTCGCCGCCTCCAGCTGGGGCAGCAGTTCGGGGGCCGCGGGGCCGAACAGGGACAGGTCCTCGTCGGTGAGCGGGATCTCGGCGGCGGCGGCACACAGGTGCGGTGCGAGGACGTACGGATTGTCGGGGTCGAGGACCGTCGACTCCACCGGCTGGTCGAAGAGGGCCTCCGGATGGTGGACGAGATACGTGTCCAGGGGGTCGTCACGGGCGACGAGGACCGCGAGGGCACCCGTACCGGAGCGTCCGGCCCGGCCCGCCTGCTGCCACAGGGACGCCCGGGTGCCGGGGTAGCCGCAGATGAGGACGGCGTCCAGGCCGGAGACGTCGATGCCGAGTTCGAGGGCGGTCGTCGCGGCGAGCCCCAGCAACTCGCCCGAGTGCAGCGCGCGTTCCAGGGCCCGGCGTTCCTCGGGGAGGTAGCCGCCCCGGTAGGCGGCGACCCGGCGGGCCAACGAACGGTCGACCTCGGCGAGCCGGTCCTGGGCGATCACGGAGATCAGTTCGGAGCCGCGTCGGGACCGGACGAACGCGACGGTGCGCACCCCGTCGCGGACCAGGTCGGTCAGCAGGTCGGCGGTCTCCGCGGTGGCCGTGCGGCGCACCGGAGCGCCCTTCTCCCCGTGCAGTTCGGTCAGCGGCGGCTCCCACAGGGCGAACACCACCGCGCCCCGCGGCGAGGCGTCGTCCGCCACTTCCCGCACCGGCACCCCCGTCAGCCGGCCCGCAGCAGCGGCCGGCTCGGCGGCGGTGGCCGAGGCCAGCAGGAACACCGGTTCGGACCCGTAGCGGGCGCACAGCCGGCGCAGTCGGCGCAGCACCTGGGCGACGTGCGAGCCGAAGACGCCGCGGTAGGTGTGGCACTCGTCGATCACCACGTACCGCAGGGCCCGCAGGAACGACGACCAGCGCGGGTGCGAGGGGAGGATGCCGCGGTGCAGCATGTCCGGATTGGTGAGGACGTAGTTGCCGTACTGGCGTATCCACTCGCGTTCCTCGAACGGGGTGTCGCCGTCGTAGACCGCGGGGCGCACCGCCTTGCCCAGCGGAGCGGCCAGATCCCGTACGGAACGGTGCTGGTCGGCCGCGAGCGCCTTCGTCGGGGCCAGGTACAGGGCCGTGGCCCCCCGGCCGTTCGGCGCCTCGGAGCCGTCCAGCAGCGCGGACAGGATGGGGACGAGGTACGCCAGCGACTTGCCGGAGGCCGTCCCGGTGGCGACCACGACCGACTCGCCGGCCAGGGCGTGCTCCGCGGCGGTCGCCTGGTGGGCCCAGGGGCGGTCGACGCCCGCGGTGTGCAGCGCAGCGGTGATCTCCGGCCGAATCCCCTCGGGCCACTCGGCATGACGGCCCGCACGCGGGGGCAAGTGCTCCGTATGAGTGATGCGGGTGGCTCTCCCTTGCCGCGCGGCGAGACGGCCGAGGACGACGTCAGGGGCGTCACCGGCATCTGCCCCCGGTCCGGAAGGGCGAGGAAGATTAGTCAAATCGGCCATTGGCACCGAGTGTGTCACTGGTCTGGTGGACAATCACTGTTAGGCGCCCCCAGGGCTCCTACGGCTTTGGTTGTCCCCGTCGTCTCGGGGGCGCTCCATGATTGAATGCCCACGCGGCTGGCGATCCGTCCCGGGGGTTCAAGCCGAGGTGTCCCTAGGGGCGACCGCTCGATAGCAAGGTGCTGGAGGATCCGTGGACCTGTCCCTGTCGACCCGTACCGTCGGCGATCGTACGGTCGTCGAGGTCGGTGGCGAAATCGATGTATATACCGCGCCCAAGCTGCGGGAGCAGCTGGTCGAGCTGGTGAACGACGGCAGCTTCCACCTCGTCGTGGACATGGAGGGCGTCGACTTCCTCGACTCCACCGGACTCGGCGTGTTGGTGGGCGGCCTGAAGAGGGTGCGGGCCCATGAGGGCTCGCTGCGCCTGGTGTGCAACCAGGAGCGCATCCTCAAGATCTTCCGCATCACCGGTTTGACCAAGGTGTTCCCGATCCACACCTCGGTCGAGGAAGCCGTCGCGGCGACCGACTGATACCGATCGATCTAGCTCCCGGGCCCGTCCCGGGAGGCAGCACGACCCTGGGGGACCGGGCCCCGGGCCCGGTCCCCCGCACAGCACGCCGGCCCGTCCGAGGGGGACGTATGACAACCGTCGAACTCCGCTTCAGCGCACTCCCCGAGCACGTGCGGACCGCCCGTCTCGTCGCGGCGGCCGTGGCCCGTCGGGCCGGGGTCGAGGAGGCCGTGCTCGACGAGGTGCGGTTGGCGGTCGGCGAGGCGTGCACCCGCGCGGTCGGTCTGCACCAGAGTGCGGGGATCGACGCGCCGGTCCAGGTGCGCCTGATCGAGGAGGAGAAGCAGTTCTCGATCGAGGTGGAGGACGAAGCGCCCCGTTCCGGTCCGGACGCCGTCATCTCCGGTGAGAGCGCCGAGAGCGAGGACGAGATGGGCCTCGCGGTGATCAGCGGTCTGGTGGACGAGGTCGAGGTCACCGCCGGTGAGTCCGGTGGCTCCATCCGCATGACCTGGCCCAAGCCGGGACACTGACCTCCTGCCCGCCGGACGGGGCCTTCCCGCGGCGGCGCACACCCTCCCCTGCGCAGCGTTCCTGCTGCCGTACGGCCACCGTGACACCGAGCCGCGCCTCGGGCCCCACGCACACGCCCCGGCCCCACGGCTCGCGACCGCCTGTGCCCGAACAAGGCCCCCTGCCCGCGAGTGACTGCGGCGCCCGAACGGCGAGCTCCGACGTCCCGGGCCGTGCCCACTCGAACGGCCCTGTCCACCCGAACGGCTGGACTCATCCGCAGGGCGGGGCTCATCCGAACGGGTGGGTCCACCCGAATGGGCGCGTCCTCGGGAAAACACCACCCGACACACACCCGGGCCCTTTCCGGTAAACCGCATCCCAGCCATTACGTTGCTCGTGCGGATGCGAAGAACAGAGAATTCCCCTCACCCGGCAGCGTCACCTGCTGTGACCGGGTCGAATCCCGCGAACCGTCGACAGCTTGAGCTACGTCCCAGCCTCAAGGAGGACGAATGGCGGAGCTTTCCCGCCGGCTGGAAATCGGCCCTTCCACACCCTCCGCCGCCGCGGTCCTGACCGGTGAGAACCGTCTGATCGTCGTGGCCATCGCGGCCGTGGCACTGGCTGCGCTGCTGGTGGCGGCGGTCCTGGCGCGCCAGGTCCTCGCGGCGGACCAGGGCACCGACCGCATGAAGAAGATCGCCGCTGCCGTGCAGGAAGGCGCGAACGCCTATCTGGCCCGCCAAATGCGCACACTCGCCTTCTTCGCGGTGGTGGTGTTCTTCCTGCTGCTCCTGCTTCCCGCGGACGACTGGAATCAGCGGGCCGGCCGTTCGGTCTTCTTCCTGGTCGGCGCGGTGTTCTCGGCGACCACCGGATATGCGGGAATGCGACTCGCCGTCCGCAGCAATGTGCGGGTGGCCGCGGCGGCCCGCACGGCCACTTCGGAAAAGGCCGAGCCGGAAAGGGACCGCAGCGTCGTCGCGCACCGGGCGATGCGGATCGCGTTCCGCACCGGCGGGTTCGTCGGCATGTTCACGGTGGGGCTCGGTCTGCTCGGCGCCTGCTGCGTGGTGCTGGTGTACGCGGCGGACGCCCCCAAGGTGCTGGAGGGCTTCGGCCTGGGCGCCGCCCTCATCGCCATGTTCATGAGGGTGGGCGGCGGGATCTTCACCAAGGCCGCGGACGTCGGGGCCGATCTGGTCGGCAAGGTCGAACAGGGCATCCCGGAGGACGACCCCCGCAACGCCGCGACCATCGCCGACAACGTGGGCGACAACGTGGGGGACTGCGCGGGCATGGCCGCCGACCTCTTCGAGTCGTACGCGGTGACCCTCGTCGCCGCACTGATCCTCGGCGAAGCGGCCTTCGGCGACGCCGGCCTGGCGTTCCCGCTGATCGTGCCGGCGATCGGGGTGGTCACCGCGATGATCGGGATCTTCGCGGTGGTTCCGCGCCGCAAGGACCGCAGCGGTCTGACGGCGATCAACCGGGGCTTCTTCGTCTCCGCGACCCTCTCCCTGCTGCTCGTCGCCGTGGCGGTGGCCGCGTACCTGCCGTCCTCGTACGCGGACCTCGAAGGCGTCACGGACGCCGCCGTCCGGGGCCACGACGGTGACCCGCGGGTCCTCGCCCTCACCGCCGTCGCGATCGGCATCGTGCTGGCCGCGCTGATCCAGCAACTCACCGGCCACTTCACGGAAACCGGCCGTCGCCCCGTCCGGGACGTCGCCGGGGCCTCGCGCACCGGTCCGGCCACCGTGGTCCTGGCCGGGGTCGCCCTGGGCCTGGAGTCGGCCGTGTACACCGCACTGCTCATCGGCCTCACGGTGTACGGGGCGTTCCTGCTCGGCGGCGCGTCCATCACGTTGGCGCTGTTCGCGGTGGCGCTCGCCGGCACCGGGTTGTTGACCACGGTCGGCGTCATCGTCGCGATGGACACCTTCGGGCCGGTCACGGACAACGCGCAGGGCATCGCCGAGATGTCCGGGGACGTCCAGGGCGAGGGCGCCCGGGTGCTCACCGAACTCGACGCCGTCGGCAACACCACCAAGGCGATCACCAAGGGCATCGCCATCGCCACGGCGGTCCTCGCGGCGGCGGCCCTCTTCGGCTCCTACCGGGACGCCATTGCCACGGCGGCGGCGGACGTGGGCGAACGGGTCGGTCCCGGTGGCCCGTTGGACCTGGTGATGGACGTCTCCCAGCCCAACAACCTGGTCGGGCTGATCGCCGGGGCGGCCGTGGTGTTCCTGTTCGCGGGGCTCGCGATCAGCGCGGTGTCCCGGTCGGCGGGCGCCGTGGTCCAGGAGGTGCGGCGGCAGTTCCGGGAGCGGCCCGGGATCATGGACCACACCGAACGGCCCGAGTACGGGCGGGTGGTCGACATCTGCACCAGGGACGCACTGCGCGAGTTGGCGACCCCGGGGCTGCTGGCGGTCCTGGCCCCCGTGGTGATCGGCTTCACCCTCGGGGTGGGGCCGCTCGGCGCGTTCCTCGCGGGGGCGATCGGGACGGGCACCCTGATGGCGGTGTTCCTCGCCAACTCCGGTGGCGCGTGGGACAACGCCAAGAAACTCGTCGAGGACGGCGCGCACGGCGGCAAGGGGAGCGCGGCACACGCGGCGACGGTGATCGGTGACACGGTCGGCGACCCCTTCAAGGACACCGCGGGGCCGGCGATCAACCCGCTGCTCAAGGTGATGAACCTGGTGGCGCTGCTCATCGCGCCCGCCGTCGTCGCCTTCAGCTACGGCAAGGACGCCAACCCGGCCGTCCGCGCCCTGACCGCGGCCCTCGCCCTCGCGGTGATCGGCACGGCCGTCGGGATCTCCCATCGGCGGGGCACCGCGCTGGACGGCGACGGAGGGCGCGGGGGAGACCGTGGGGGAGACGGGGGCGGCGACGACGGCCACCGGGGCGACGGACCGGGCGGCGGAGGCGCTCGACGGCCGGCCGCGGCGGGCGGTGCGGCGGTGGCGCCCTGACCGCGGATCGACGCGGTCGTGAATCTTCTCTCCCCCGCCCCGTACCCCTCTTGGTGCAAATGGCTTCAATAGCGGGTGCAGCGGACAGCCCGCGGGCGATCGGCCGGCGGCCGGCGTGTATGTTCCGGGGCCGAGAGGCCATGGAAGGGACCGATCCGGTGAACAAGAAGCTCGCAGTCGCACTGTCCGGCGGTGCGGTACTCGTACTGGCTCTGTCGGGATGCAGCGACGACGGCAACGAGAAGCTCGACTCCTGGGCCAAGTCGGTCTGCGACTCCGTCCAACCGCAGGCGAAGAAGATCGAGGGCGCCAACAAGGCGATCCAGGCGCAGACCGCCGACAACAGCAAGCCGGAGGACGTCAAGTCGACGGACTCCAAGGCGTTCCAGGACATGTCCGACGCGTACAAGGCGATCGGTGCGGCCGTGGACAAGGCCGGGGCGCCGCCCGTCGACGGCGGCGAGACCAAGCAGCAGAACGCCGTCAAGGAGCTGAACGCCATCTCCACGGCGTACGCGGGGCTGAAGAAGCAGGTCGACGGCTTGGACACCGAGGACCAGGGGCAGTTCGCCAGCGGCCTCGACGATGTCGCCGGCGAGCTGATCAAGCTCAGCCGCAGCGGGAACGACGCCTTGAAGAAGCTGGAGGAGGGCGAAGTGGGCGAGGCCATGCGGAAGCAGGAGAGCTGCAAGACGGCGGGCGCGTCCCCGGCCGCCGCCAGCGGCTGACCCCACCGGTCCGCCCGAGGCCGGCCCACCGAGCCACCCCGGCCGGTCCGTCACCCCCGGCCGGTCCGTCACCCCGGCGGCCTGACGGACCAGGCGGCCCGTCACCCCCGCTGGCTCGTCGACCCCGGCCGGCCCGTCGCACCAGGCGGTCGGTCGCACCCCGTTCCCGTACCCGTTCCGCGTCCGCCCGTCTCCCCGTGGAGTGCCCGTCCCCGTCCGAGGGGCCGGCGCCCACCGGGAGGCGGGCGTCGTCGTGCCCGCCCCCGCGCACCCGCCGTCCGGGGACACTCCACGAGCGGGCCGGCGGGTCGGCTCGCCGGCGGGGACCGGGCCCACCACCGGTCGGCGGGTCCGGGGCCGTCCCCGGCCGGACCGGCGGGGGACAATGGGCGGGTGACTCTCTCGCGGCTGCCCGTGCTCGACGGAACTGCTGGTTCCGACACCCCCGACACCCCCAGCGCCCCCCACGCACCTGATGTCCCAGGTGTCTCCAGCACCCCCGGTGCCCCCAGTGCCCCCGCCACCCCTAGCGCTTCCGACGCCCCGGGCGGTGTCGTGGAGGCGCTCCGGACGGCCCTGCTCGGCGCCGACTTCACCGCCGACGGCCTGTTGGAGCTGCTGGGGGCGCCCGCCTACGCGGCGCTGGCCCGCGGCGAGACCGTGCCCGCGCTGCGCGCCAGCCGCGGCGACAGCCCGCTGGAGACCCTCGTCCGGCTGTTCCTCCTGCAACAGCCGGTGTCCCGGGCCCGACTCGCGGACGTCCTGCCGGTCGCCGCCTGCGAGGCGACCGGCTGGCTCACCGAGGTCGGCGGGGACGAGTTCGCGGCGACCGTCGACGTCCGTCCGTACGGCGGACCCGAGGGCGAGGACTGGTTCATCGTCTCGGACCTCGGCTGCGCGGTCGGCGGCGCCGGCGGAGCGGTCGGCGCGGACGGCGGACCGGCCGAGGAGGGCGTGGTCCTCGGGGTGGGGGGCGCGTCCACGACCCTCGCCGGGATCACCGTGCGCACCACGGTCGGCGCCGCGCTCGACCTGGGCACCGGATCGGGCATCCAGGCGCTGCACGCCTCCCGGCACGCCACCCGGGTCACCGCCACGGACCTCAACCCGCGTGCCCTGCACGTCACCCGGCTCACCCTCGCCCTCTCCGGCGCCCCCGCGGCGGAGCTGCTGGAGGGGTCGTTGTTCGAACCGGTCGCCGACCGCGGGTACGACCTGATCGTCTCCAACCCGCCCTTCGTGATCTCGCCCGGCGCCCGACTCACCTACCGCGACGGGGGCATGAGCGGGGACGCGCTGTGCCGTGCGCTGGTCCAGCAGGCGGGCGACCGGCTGAACCCCGGCGGGTACGCGCAGGTCCTCGCCAACTGGCAGCACGTGGAGGGCGAGGAGTGGACCGAGCGGGTCCGCTCCTGGGTGCCCCGCGGCTGCGACGCGTGGATCGTGCAGCGCGAGGTGCAGGACGTCACCCAGTACGCCGAACTGTGGCTCAGGGACGCCGGCGACCACCGTACCGACCCGGTGGCGTACGCGGCCCGGTACGACGCCTGGCTCGACGAGTTCGCCGCGCTCGGGACCCGCGCGGTCGGCTTCGGCTGGATCACCCTGCGCAGGAGCGACGCGCCGCGCCCCTCGGTGACCGTGGAGGAGTGGCCGCACCCCGTGGAGCAGCCCCTCGGAGACGTCGTCCGCGCCCACTTCGCCCGCCAGGACTACCTGCGCGCACACGATGACGCCGCGCTGCTCGCCGGGCACTTCCGGCTCGCGGACGAGGTGGTGCAGGAGCAGGTCGGACTGCCCGGCGCGGAGGACCCGGAGCACGTGGTGCTGCGGCAGAACCGCGGGATGCGACGGGCCACCCGGGTCGACACCGTGGGCGCCGGGTTCGCCGGGGTGTGCGACGGCTCGATGAGCGCCGGACGCATCATCGACGCCATCGCCCAGCTCCTCGGTGAGGACCCGGTGGCGCTGCGCTCGCGGACCCCCGCCCAGATCCGGTCACTCGTCGAGCAGGGTTTCCTGGAGCCGGCCGGCGGCTGAGCACCCCCTGCCGGCGGGGGCGGTCGCCCGGACCGAGGCGGTGCGCGACGGTTCACCCCGAAGGGCGGGCGGCGTTCACCCGCGGTTCGCCGCGCCGACTTCCGTACCTGCCAGCCTCCCACCGCTGGGGACCGCGGAACGGGAGGCTCTGTGCCATGGAAAGTGCGCCGGCGATCTTCGCGGGATTGGTGTTCGCCCTGTTCGGGGCTGCGTTGTTGGTGTGGACGGGGACCCGGCTGCGACAGGGTCTGCCCGTCGCGGACGGGGTCGACCGGGCGGTGTCCGTGACGGTCGCGACCGGGGTCGGGGTGGTCGCGCTGACCCTGGCGGCCTGGTGCTTCACCCGGGTGTGAGCCGGGCCCCGCGGGTGCCGCTCGCTTCGAACGGGAACCCCCGGCAGGCCGCGTGGAGTGGCTGCGCGGGGCGGCCGAAACCCACGGGAAGATCACCCTGCGCACTGCGCCGGAAGGACCTGTCGACACTCCGGGCGGCAGGAAAGGTGGTAGTCGGGTTACCGTTCGAGTGGCCGTTGCGGGCTTTTCCCGTTTGACACGGGGGCGGGATGTACCGTCACACTCCGCAGCGTCAGCGTGTGGACATCCGTTCCGCACCTGCCACCGTGACGTAACGCAGCGTCATCGAGCGCCGACCGGAGAGAAGAGCGAAGTTGTCCCCGACCAGCGAGACCGCACAGGGCGGCCGCCGACTCGTGATCGTCGAGTCGCCTGCCAAGGCGAAGACGATCAAGGGCTACCTCGGCCCCGGCTACATCGTCGAGGCGAGCGTCGGGCACATCCGCGACCTGCCCAGCGGGGCCGCCGAGGTCCCGGAGAAGTACACGGGTGAGGTCCGCCGCCTCGGCGTGGACGTCGAACACGACTTCCAGCCCATCTACGTGGTCAACGCCGACAAGAAGGCACAGGTCAAGAAGCTCAAGGACCTGCTCAGCGAGTCCACCGAGCTCTTCCTCGCCACCGATGAGGACCGCGAGGGCGAGGCCATCGCCTGGCACCTCCAAGAGGTGCTGAAGCCGAAGATCCCCGTGCACCGCATGGTGTTCCACGAGATCACCAAGGACGCGATCCGCGATGCCGTCGCCAACCCGCGCCAGCTGAACAAGAAGCTGGTCGACGCCCAGGAGACCCGCCGCATCCTCGACCGCCTCTACGGCTACGAGGTGTCGCCCGTCCTGTGGAAGAAGGTCATGCCGCGGCTGTCGGCGGGCCGCGTCCAGTCGGTCGCCACCCGGCTCGTCGTGGAACGGGAGCGCGAGCGCATCGCGTTCCGCTCCGCCGAGTACTGGGACCTCACCGGCACCTTCGGCACCGGCCGTGCCGGGGACGCCTCGGACCCCGCCTCCCTGGTCGCCCGGCTCACCGGCGTCGACGGCAAGCGGGTCGCGCAGGGTCGCGACTTCGACTCGCTCGGGCAGCTCAAGGGCGCGAACACCCTGCACCTCGACGAGACGAACGCCCGGGCGCTCGCCGCGGCCCTGGAGCAGACGCGTTTCTCCGTCCGCTCCGTCGAGTCCAAGCCGTACCGCCGCTCCCCGTACGCCCCGTTCCGCACCACGACCCTCCAGCAGGAGGCGAGCCGCAAGCTCGGCTTCGGTGCGAAGGCCACGATGCAGGTCGCGCAGAAGCTGTACGAGAACGGCTTCATCACGTACATGCGTACGGACTCCACGACCCTCAGCGAGACGGCCGTCGCCGCCGCCCGCGCCCAGGTCACCCAGCTGTACGGGGCCGACTACCTGCCCGACAAGCCGCGCACCTACGCCGGCAAGGTCAAGAACGCCCAGGAGGCGCACGAGGCGATCCGCCCGTCGGGTGATCGTTTCCGCACCCCGGCCGCCACGGGCCTGACCGGCGACCAGTTCCGGCTCTACGAGCTCATCTGGAAGCGCACCGTCGCCTCCCAGATGAAGGACGCCGTCGGCAACTCGGTCACCGTCAAGATCGCCGGCACCGCGAGCGACGGCCGGGGCGTCGAGTTCTCCGCCTCCGGCAAGACGATCACGTTCCACGGCTTCCTCAAGGCGTACGTCGAGGGCGCCGACGACCCGAACGCCGAGCTGGACGACCGCGAGCGCAGGCTGCCGCAGGTCTCCGAGGGCGACCCGCTGTCCGCCGACGCGCTGTCCGTCGACGGGCACGCCACCAAGCCGCCCGCCCGCTACACCGAGGCCAGCCTCGTCAAGGAACTCGAAGAGCGCGAGATCGGCCGCCCGTCCACGTACGCGTCGATCATCGGCACGATCCTGGACCGCGGTTACGTCTTCAAGAAGGGCACCGCGCTCGTCCCGTCCTTCCTGTCGTTCGCCGTGGTCAACCTCCTGGAGAAGCACTTCGGGCGGCTCGTCGACTACGACTTCACCGCCAAGATGGAGGACGACCTCGACCGCATCGCCAGCGGTGAGGCACAGGCCGTGCCGTGGCTGCGACGGTTCTACTTCGGTGAGGGCCCTGCTCCGGTCGGGGACACCGGCCGCGCCGCCGAAGCGGGCAACGGCGACGGGGACCACCTCGGCGGCCTCAAGGAACTCGTCACCGACCTGGGCGCCATCGACGCCCGCGAGGTGTCGTCCTTCCCGGTCGGCGACGGCATCGTGCTGCGCGTGGGCCGCTACGGTCCCTACGTCGAGCGCGGGGAGCGGGACGCCGAGGGCCACCAGCGGGCGGACGTCCCCGAGGACCTCGCACCCGACGAGCTGACCGTCGCCTACGCGGAGGAACTGCTCGCCAAGCCCAGCGGTGACTTCGAACTGGGCACCGACCCGATCAGCGGCCACCCGATCGTCGCCAAGGACGGCCGGTACGGTCCGTACGTCACCGAGGTGCTGCCCGAGGGCACCCCGAAGACCGGCAAGAACGCCGTCAAGCCGCGCACCGCGTCCCTCTTCAAGACGATGTCCCTGGACACCGTCACCCTCCAGGACGCGCTCAAGCTCATGTCGCTGCCCAGGGTCGTCGGGACGGACGCCGAGGGCGTCGAGATCACCGCGCAGAACGGCCGCTACGGGCCCTACCTCAAGAAGGGCACCGACTCGCGGTCGCTCACCGCCGAGGATCAGCTCTTCACCATCACCCTGGACGAGGCGCTCGCGATCTACGCGCAGCCCAAGCAGCGCGGTCGCGCCGCGGCGAAGCCGCCCCTCAAGGAACTCGGCGAGGACCCCGTCAGCGGCCAGCCCGTGGTGGTGAAGGACGGCCGCTTCGGCGCGTACGTCACCGACGGGGAGACCAACGCGACGCTGCGGGCCGCGGACAGCGTCGAGGAGATCACCCCGGAGCGGGGCTACGAACTCCTCGCCGAGAAGCGGGCCAAGGCACCCGCCAAGAAGACGGCGAAGAAGGCCGCCAAGAAGGCGCCCGCGAAGAAGACGGCGGCCAAGAAGACCGCCGCCACGGCCGCGACGGCCAAGAAGGCCGCCGCCAAGAAGACCGCCGCTCCGGCCAAGAAGGCGGCAGCGAAGAAGACGGTGAAGAAGGCCACAGCGAAGGCCACCGCCACGGCCACGGCGAAGGCCCCGGAGGCCGCCCCCGAGGGCTGACCCGCTCCGCAGGTCGTCCGTCGTACGGCGCCCCACCGCGCCGTACGACGTACGCGGCGCCGCCCGCCCGACCCGGTGGGCGGCCCCGCGGACCACCCGGCCGGGTTCCGTCCGGAACCCGGTGTCAGCAAGGGCCGATAGGCTGTCAGGATGACCCGAGCCGAGCAGCCAACGGCCGGGAATCCGGCCCCCGACACCGCCCTGGTCGCCGATTCCCGAGAGCGTGCCATCCGCGCCCTGTTGCGGAACGCCCCCCTCAAGCGCCTCTGGGGCGCCCAGCTCATCGGGGGTGTCGGCGACGCCCTCGCCCTGCTCGTCCTGGTGCTGCTGACCCTGCGGGCAGCGGTGTCCGAGGCCTCCTTCGGCGGCGACTACCGGGGCGCCGCACTGGCCGTCGCGGCCGTCCTCGGCGTCCGCCTGTTCGCGACGCTGCTGACCGGCGCGGTCCTGCTCGGCCCGCTCACCTCGCTCACCTCACCCGGCGGACTGCTGGACCGCCGCTGGACCATGATCACCGCCGACGGGCTGCGCGTCGCCCTGCTGGTCGTGGCCCCCCTGTGGCTCGACTGGACCCCCGGCAACGCCGTCACGCTGCTCCTGGTCACCACCTTCGTCACCGGCGTCGCCGAACGCTTCTGGGCGGTCTGCCGGGAGAGCGCGGCCCCCGCCCTGCTGCCCGCGCCCCCGCCGGAGGGCACCGCCGTCCGACCGCTGCCCGACCACCTCGGAGCGCTGCGGAGCCTGTCCCTGCGCACCGGCTTCGCCGCCGTGCCGCTCGCCGCCGCCGCGCTCGTCGTGGTCACCCTGGTGGGCAACCTGCTCGGTGCGGGCATCGACTGGTTCGGCGCCCACCAGGCGGCCCTCGCC
Source organism: Streptomyces sp. NPDC059816 (assembly GCF_042732055.1). NCBI lineage: Bacteria > Bacillati > Actinomycetota > Actinomycetes > Kitasatosporales > Streptomycetaceae > Streptomyces > Streptomyces sp. NPDC059816. The sequence continues at coordinate 129,983 of NZ_JBHWIQ010000001.1, read as the reverse complement.
TCGTACGCCGCCGCCGGACTGTTCGCCGCCTCGCTGTCCGTCGTCTGGTTCCTCAGCTTCCCCGCCACCCCGACCCCCCGCGCGCGCTCGCCGCTCGAAGGGCTGCGCCGGCCGCGTACCGGCACCGGCCCCGACCAGGGCCGCACCGGGGCGATCACCCTGCTGGTCCTGGCCTGCGCGGCCGTCGCCGCAGCGGTCGCCGCCGCGGTCGGCGTCGCCGTGCTGCACGCCGCCGACCTCGGGGGCGGGCCCGTCCTGTACGGCCTGCTGGTACTCGCCCTGACCGGGGGCACCGCCCTCGGCATCCGGGTCGGCCACGCCGTGCTGCCCTCGCTGTCCCGGCGCCGACTGTTCGCCCTGGCCATCGCCGTCACCGGCGTCGCCCTGCTCGCGGCGGGCCTCGTCCCGGACGTGACGACGGTCCTGCTGATCATGGCCCTCACCGGCACCGCCGCCGGGGTCGCCGCCCACACCGGGCACGGCCTGATCGACCTGGAGACCGAGGAGTACCGCCGCGCCCGCACCACCGACCACCTGCACGCCGTGGTGCGCGTCTTCGTGGCCCTGGGCGCGGTGACGGCCCCGGTCCTGGCCGGACTGATCGGACCGCACCGCCTGGAGAACGGCAAGTTCGTCTTCGACCACGGCGGCGCGGGCTTCACGCTCATGCTCGTCGGCGCCCTGCTGCTGCCCGTCGCGGCCCTCGTCCTGGCCCGTGCCGACGACCGCTCGGGCGTACCGCTGCGCCAGGACCTGCTGGACGCGCTGCGCGGCTCGGACCCCGCACAGGCACCGGCCGAGACCGGCTACTTCATCGCCCTGGAGGGCGGCGACGGCGCCGGCAAGTCCACCCAGGCCGAAGCGCTCGCCGAGTGGATCCGCGGCAAGGGCCACGAGGTCGTCGTCACCCGCGAACCGGGCGCCACCCCGGTCGGCAAGCGACTGCGGTCGATCCTGCTGGACGTCTCCGACGCCGGACTGTCCCACCGCGCCGAGGCCCTGCTGTACGCGGCCGACCGGGCGGAACACGTCGACACGGTGGTCCGGCCCGCGCTCTCCCGGGGCGCCGTGGTGATCTCCGACCGGTACATCGACTCCTCCGTCGCCTACCAGGGCGCCGGCCGCGACCTGTCGCCCACCGAGGTCGCCCGGATCTCCCGCTGGGCCACCGACGGGCTCGTCCCGCACCTCACCGTCCTGCTGGACGTCGACCCCGAGGCCGCCCGTGAGCGCTTCACCGAGGCGCCGGACCGGCTGGAGTCGGAACCCCTGGAGTTCCACGCCCGGGTGCGCGCCGGCTTCCTGACCCTGGCCGCCGCCGCGCCCGGCCGCTACCTGGTGGTCGACGCGGGGCAGGAGCCGGAGACCGTCACCACGGTGATCCGCAACCGGCTCGACGTGCTGCTGCCGCTCTCCGAGGCCGAGATCAAGGCCCAGGAGGAGGCGCGCAAGGCCGCCGAGGAGGAGGCCCGCCGCCAGGCCGAGGAGGAGGCCGCGCGCAAGGCCGAGGAGGAGCGGCTGGAGCGCGAGCGGCAGGAACAGCTCGCCAAGCTGCGCGCCGAGGAGGAGGAGCGCAAGCGCCGCGAGCTGGAGGAGGCGCAGCGCCGCGAGGCCGAACGCCAGGCCGAGGAGGCCCGCCGCAAGGCGGAGGAGGCCCGTCGCCGCGAGGAGGAGGAGCGGCAGCGGGCCGAGGAGGCGGAGCGCAAGCGGCTCGCCGAGGAACGCGTGCGCGCCGAGGAGGAGGAGCGCAAGCGTCGTCAGGCCGAGGAGGAGGCCCGGCTCCAGGCGGAGGCGGAGGCCCGCCGGCTGGAACGGCAGCGCAAGGCGGAAGAGGCGCTGCTGAAGGCCGAGGAGGCGCGGCGGGCCGCCGCGGCGGCGGAAGCGGCGGAAGCCGCGCGGCGGGCCGCTGAGGCCCGCAAGGCGGAGGACGCCCGTCGGGCGGAAGAGGCCCGGCTGGCCGAGGAGGCCCGCAAGGTCGAGGAAGCGCGGCTGGCCGAGGAAGCCCGGTTGGCGGAAGAGGCGCGCCAGGCGGAGGAATCGCGTAAGGCCGACGCGGTGCGCAAGGCGAACGCGGCTCGTAAGGCCGACGAGGTGCGCAAGGCGGATGCGGCGCGGCGCGCGGCTCAATCCCGTGCGGCTGTCGAGGCCGAGCGGGCGGAAGGGGCCCCCGCGCCCGAGGAGCCGCGCCGGCCGGTGGACCCCCGGCTCGGTTCGCCGGACGCCGAGGTGACCGTACCGACCCCCGTCGTGGCGGAGCCCGGCGCGCGTCCGGCCGGAGCGGACGACGACACGGCGACGCTGCCCCGCGTCCCGCCCGGCGCGGCGGACGAGACGGCGGTCCTGCCGCCCGTCCGGCCGGACGGCTCCGAGGAGGACACCGCGGTGCTGCCGCAGGTGACCGAGGAACAGGCGGCCCGGCGCTCGACGCACCGCGTACCGCCCGGCTACTTCCGCGACGAGTTCCGTGACGCGCGCACCGACCGCCCCGCTGCGTCGCCCGAAGCCGGGAAGCCGGTCGGGGGCGGTGCCGGGGGCGGTGCCGGCGCCGGGGGCCTCCTGGGGCCCAACGACCGCACGGCCGAGCTGCCGCAGCTGGACGAGCAGGGCGTGCCCCGGCGGCGACCGCGGCCGGACTGGGCGGAGGAGACCCCGCTCGACGACCTCCCGAGCCTCGCGGACGAACTGCTCGGCCCGCGCGACGACCGGGACGCCCGCGACGGCCGGAACCGCTTCGGCCACGACCCGCGGGAGGGCCACGACGGCCGGGGCGGTCGATGACCCCTGGACGTCCGGGGCGGCCGGGGCTGTCGGTGGCGTCGTCCACAATGGAGCGCGCAGACGTACGTCACGCGTACGCGGGAGACACGAAGGCGGCAGCCCCTTGACCGTGTGGGACGACTTGGTGGGCCAGGAGCGGGTGAGCGGACAGCTCGCCGGCGCCGCCCGGGACGCCGACGCACTCGTGACGGCGGCGCAGGGCGGCACCCCCGGCGACGGCACCACTGCGGGCACCGCCTCCGAGGGCTCCCGGATGACGCACGCCTGGCTGTTCACCGGCCCGCCCGGGTCCGGCAGGGCGACGGCCGCCCGGGCGTTCGCCGCCGCGCTCCAGTGCGTCAGCCCGGACCGGGCCCTCGGCGGCGCCCCCGGCTGCGGCTTCTGCGACGGCTGCCACACCACCCTGGTCGGGACGCACGCGGACGTGGAGATCATCCGCACGGACCTGCTGTCGATCGGGGTGAAGGAGACCAGGGAACTGGTCCGCAGGGCCCAGCTCTCGCCGGCAGTGGGCCGCTGGCAGGTCATCGTCCTGGAGGACGCCGACCGGTTGACCGAGGGCGCCGGGAACGTCCTGCTGAAGGCGGTGGAGGAACCCGCGCCCCGCACGGTCTGGCTGCTCTGCGCCCCTTCCCTGGAGGACGTGCTCCCGACCATCCGGTCCCGGTGCCGCCACCTCACCCTGCGCACCCCGCCGGTGGACGCCGTGGCGGACGTCCTGGTCCGCCGCGACGGCATCGAGCCGGAAGCGGCAGCCGCCGCGGCCCGGGCCACCCAGGGACACATCGGTCGCGCCCGCCGCCTGGCCACCGACCCGCGGGCCCGGGAGCGGCGGGCCGCGGTCCTCAAGCTGCCGCTGCGGGTGGCGGACGTCGGCGGCTGTCTGCGGGCCGCGCAGGAACTGATCGACGCGGCGGCCGAGGACGCCAAGGAGATGTCCGAGGAACTCGACGTCAAGGAGACCGAGGAACTCAAGACGGCGCTCGGCGCGGCGCAGGGCGGTCGGATGCCCCGCGGCACGGCGGGCGTGATGAAGGAGTTGGAGGACCGGCAGAAGCGGCGCCGGACCCGGACCCAGCGCGACAGCCTGGACCGCGCGCTCACCGAACTGACCGGGTTCTACCGCGATGTGCTCGCGCTCCAGCTCGGCACCCGACTCGCCCTCGCGAACACCGACCGGCAGGACGCCCTGGAGCGGCTGGCCCAGGAGGGCACCGCGGAGGCGACCCTGCGCAGGATCGAGGCGATCTCGGCGTGCCGGGACGCTCTGGACAGCAACGTCGCCCCGCTGCTGGCGGTCGAGGCGATGACGATGGCCCTGCGGGCGGGATGACGAGGGCCCTGCGGGCCGGTTGACGAAGGCCGTGCGGGCCGGTTGACGTCCGGGCACCCCGCCGACCTCCCGTTCACTCGTACGAGCCGATTGACCGAAGACCCTGCGTGAGGGTTCGACCGCGGAACGTAGTCTCGGTGGATGCGTACGAGCATCATCCGTCGTGGTCCGCACCCCGTGGGGGCCCCTCCGCCTGCCCCGTCCGGCCGTGCCCCGGGGAGCCCGCCCCGTGGTCCGTCCCCCGGGCGCCCGCCTTCCCGTGGCCGTCGGCCGCGCGGCCGACGGGCGGCGGGTGCCCTGCTGGCGGTCGCGGCACTGCTGTTGCCGGGCTGCGCCGTGAGCGGCTCCACCACCGAGGTGTCGCTGGCGGGCGCCCTGCCGAGCCGCACGCCCGAGGCGCTGGCCCCGTACTACGCGCAGAAGCCGAACTGGCGGGAGTGCGCCACCGCCGGATTCCAGTGCGCGACGCTGCGCGCCCCGCTGGACTACGGCCACCCCGGGTCCGGTGACGTGAAGCTCGCCGTCGCCCGCAAGAAGGCCACCGGACCGGGCCGGCGCCTCGGGTCGCTGCTGGTCAACCCGGGCGGCCCCGGCGGCTCCGCGGTCGGCTACCTCCAGTCGTACGCGGGGGTGGGCTACCCGGACGAGGTGCGGGCGCGCTACGACATGGTGGCCGTCGACCCGCGCGGGGTGGCCCGCAGCGAGGCGGTGCGCTGTCTCGACGGCGCCCGGATGGACGCGTACACGCGGACCGACGTCACCCCGGACGACCAGCGGGAACGGCAGGCCCTGGTGGCCTCGTTCAAGGAGTTCGGCAAGGGCTGCGCGAGCCGTTCCGAACGGGTGCTGCCCCATGTGTCGACGGTCGAGGCCGCGCGGGACATGGACCTGGTGCGGGCGGCCCTGGGCGACCGACGACTCACCTTCGTGGGCGCGTCGTACGGGACGTTCCTCGGTGCGACGTACGCGGGGCTGTTCCCGGCCCGGGTCGGACGGCTGGTGCTGGACGGTGCGCTGGACCCGTCGCTGCCCGCGCGGCGCATGAACACGGACCAGACGGCCGGGTTCGAGGCGGCGTTCGGGTCCTTCGCGAAGGACTGCGTCCGGCGGTCGTCCTGTCCGCTGGGTCGCTCGGCCGCGCAGGCAGGCCCGCGGCTGAAGGCGTTCTTCCGCGCACTGGACCGCGCACCCGTGCCCGCCGCGAAGGGCGGCCGGGAGCTGGGCGAGGCGCTGGCCACGACGGGGGTGATCGCGGCGATGTACGACGAGGGGACGTGGCCCCGGCTGCGTTCGGCCCTGACCGCCGCCCTGGACAAACGCGACGGCAGCGGCCTGCTGGCCCTCTCGGACGGTTACTTCGAGCGCGGTGCCGACGGCGAGTACGGGAACCTGATGTTCGCCAACGCCGCGGTCAACTGTCTCGACCTGCCCGCGGCCTTCACCTCGCCGGAGGAGGTCGAGGTGGCGCTGCCCGACTTCGAGGAGGCGTCGCCCGTCTTCGGCGAGGGGCTGGCCTGGTCCGCACTGAACTGCGCGTACTGGCCGGTCCCCGCGACCGGCGCCCCCCGCCGCATCGAGGCCCGGGGCGCCGCTCCGATCCTGGTCGTCGGCACCACCCGGGACCCGGCGACCCCGTACCGCTGGTCCGAGGCCCTCGCCGACCAGCTCGCCTCCGGGGTCCTGCTCACCTACGACGGCGATGGCCACACCGCGTACGGGCGCGGATCCACCTGCGTCGACTCGGTGATCGACCGCTACCTCCTCACCGGTACTCCGCCCGCTGACGGGAAGCGCTGCTCGTAGCGGTGCCCGGGCCACCCTCCCGGGGGTGGTCCGGAGCACTAGTCGAAACTGTGTAGACTTTCCTCCGTCGCGCACCACATCCTGGTGCACACGCCAGCCGCCTTAGCTCAGATGGCCAGAGCAACGCACTCGTAATGCGTAGGTCTCGGGTTCGAATCCCGAAGGCGGCTCTGAAGGACCCCAGGACTCACTCGCCGTGACCTGGGGTTTTTCGCTTTTCCGGGGTGCGACGGCGCCGCCACACCCTGGACAGCTCGCATCCCGCCCTTGTTCATCCCACCGCTGCGGCAGCTCCCGAGCCCTCCCGAAGGAGAAACGAGTTGCACGGCGGCGTACATCGTTTCCAGACGCTCCGGCTCCAGCTCGTTCAGCCGGTGCCGGCGAACGCCGGGGGCGACGTCGTTGCGGGGCGTTGGATCCGTAGTCACCATCGAGAGCTCGAAGCTCCGGCGCGCTCTCCGCCGATCGGGCAGGCTTGCCGGCAGCCACCTGCTCCAACGAAGCCGGGCAATCCGGTTGTGGCTCGGTATACCTGCGCCTAAGGTGCACGGAGGCAAGGAGCTCGGGACAGGACCTGGGCCACCGCCGGTTTCTTCGAGGTACGGAGCGTCGGAACGCGCCCTCGCCACCACCTCTCTCCGCATTCTTCCGTGACCACCGTGCTGTCTCGGCCCGGTGGTCGAAAGGCGTTCTCATGACCGTTTACTCTCAGCACGCGAACCGCGGGAAGACGCAGATCCTGGCGACTTACCAGGGGCCGGGCGGCGTCGGATCGTCGACGGTGACGAGCCTCGCCACATCCGCCCTTGCGGCACCGATCGTTGACGCGCTCAATCGGATCTCCGCCCTCACCACCGTTCCGGTGAGCGTGCACGATCGTCGTGACCGTGGGGTGGCGCACTATCCAACGAAGCACCTTGCAGCGCTGACCGACCCGGCTTCACGCGTCGGTCTTCTGGGCGGTGCGCACAGCCTGTGGTACGAGTACGCCTGTCTGGAACTGCACCGGGCGCTCGCCGATCTGGACGGAGCCCTGACGGCGGTGCCCGAGCCGATCCGTATCGCGATCAACGCGGAACTGGAATCGGAGGCGCGCCAGTTGTCCGAGGCGCTCGCCGAGTACACGGAGGGAACTTCCGTGCCCGAGACGGAGGACCGGCGCTCCTGGGACTTCGGGCAGCCGTTCGTGACGTATGACGGCGGAGTGGACATGCTGAGCCGTGAGGCACGTGAGCGGCTGGATCGTCTGGAAGAAGGGATCACTCCGGAGGAGCGTGCGGAGGCCATCGCGAACCTGCGGGTGTTGGTCACCGCCTGCTCCCGGTTCCCGGACATGATGGGAGGTCTGGAAGAGGCCAACCTTGAGATCTTTGCTGAGCCGTACGACGCAGACGGGTACTACCTGTCGGTCCACGCGCCGGAACCCGGTGGCGACGGCGCCGATCTCTGGAACGTCGAGATCGGCCGTTGGGTACCCGATGACCCCAACGAGGACTACGAGGAGTGCAGCAGCGCGACGGGTAGTTCGGTCGTTCGCTGCGTGCTCCCCACGTCGCCGAGCGCTGATGAGATCGCCGATCTGTTGAACCGGATCGAAGGCCGACCGGACCTGCTCGCCAAGTGGGCAGAGGTGCGTGTCGGAGGGGTGCTTGAGGGGACGCAGTTCGTCGTTACGGAGTGCGGCGACGACTGAGCCTCGGCCCTCACCAGCGGGCGGCGAGGCGGGAGTTGCCGAGGGCGCGAGAGAGGCCCGCTTCCAGGTGGGCGCACGTCCATCGCATGGGGAGTGTCTCCCCCCGGGGAAAGTGACGGGATGTCGTGCATACGGTGGGTGATGCATTGACTCCGCGGCGCCCACCGCGGTTGCATGCTTGACGGTCCCTCCGGTGGAGGTTTCCGGAGGAGAGACGTCGTGTCCTGCCCGAGGGGAGAGCATGAGGGGAATCCCGAACCGGAGCACCACCCAACGTGTGCGGTCCACCCTGAGCGCGACGGTCGTCGTCTGCGCCGTCACGCTGGTGGCGCCCACCGTCGCCACCGCCGCGCCACCCGGGCCGACGGTCGCGACGGGCGGTTCCAGCGTCGGTGTCGAGAGGATCAGCGTCGCGACCGACGAAGGCTACGGCGCCGCCTCGATCACGCCCGACGGCCGCAGCATCGTCTTCACGTCGCTGAAGAACGGCCCGGCACAGGGCGGCAACGCGGTGTACGTCCGCGACCGGCAGGCGGGGCAGACCAGGACGGAGCCCCTGAGCGAGGGCTGGACCCCGGCGATCAGCGGCGACGGGAGACAGGTCGCCGCCAACGCCCCGAGGCAGGGGATGACCGCCGAGCGGATCCAGCAGCACTCGCTGGACCTGGGCCTGCTTCCGGTCACCTGTGGCCGCTGCAACCAACCGTCGCTGAGCGCGGACGGCCGCCACCTCGCCTTCGGCCTCCTGCTCCACCCGCCGCTGAACCGGCACGTCGTGGTCGCGGACCGCAACGGCGGCAGCGAAACCATCGCCGTCCTCAACACCTCGGCCCCGGCCCGGCCGTCCATCAGCGGCGACGGCCGCCACGTCGCCTACCAGGACCTCGCGTACCGGACCGAGGGCGTCTACCTGTGGGACCGGACCACCGGCACCACGTCGGGCCCCCTTGAGGGACCGTCCACGAGCGCGTCGCTCGTCCAGCTCAGCGACGACGGCAACAAGGTCGTCTACCTCTCGGGCTCCGACACCTACGTCCACGACGTCGCCTCGGGCCACGCCCAACGGGTGGCGAACGTGCAGGGCGTGGCCATCGACCCCACCGGCCGCTACCTGCTGTACACCCCGAGCGGGACGGGCGGACCGTCGCTCGTCCTGCGCGACCTCCAGACGGGCGCCGACGAGACCGTCTCCGACCAGCCCGCCACCGCCGAGGTCGACTCGGTCAGCGCCGGCGGACGCGAGGTGGTCTTCCAGTCCGCGGCCGACGGCATCGTCCCCGGCGACACCAACGGCACGTCCGACGTCTTCGTCCGCCGCTTCTCCTGATCGCCCCGGTCTCCGGCCGCGCAACGGGGTCCACCAGTCGGTGGACCCCAAGTTCAACCGGTCGCTGCTGTCGGCGCCACCGCTCGGACGAAGAGCATGGATGCCATGAAGAATCTCCCCGTACGCATGGCCCGTTGGAGCGCCGCCCACCCCTGGAAGGGCATCGTCGGCTGGCTCGTGTTCGTCGTCCTGTGCCTCGGCATCGGCATCACCGTCGGCGCCAACCCGGCGACCACCGAGGACTTCCGCATCGGCGAGGCAGGACGCGGCGAGGAGATCGCCGCGGAGGGCGGGTTACAACAGCGCCCCGTCGAACACGTCCTGATCACCGCGAAGCCGGGCACCGGAAAGATCGACCTCGCAGCAGCCGACGCCGCCGCCGTCGACGTCGCCACTCGGATGCGCACCCTGCCCGAGGTGCTCACCGTCGCCGACCCGGTGCGCAGCGCGGACGACACGGCGGTGCGGGTCACCGTCACCCTGAAGGGCCCGGAGCTGGAGGGCAAGAAGCGGGTCGACGCGCTGCTCGAACAGTCCGCGGCCGTGCAGGAGGCCAACCCCGGACTGCGCATCGAGGAGACCGGATCGCCCTCCATCAGCAAGGGCGTCGACAAACTGCGCGGCGACGACCTCGCCCGCACCGAGATGATCGCCCTGCCGGTCACCCTCATCACCCTGCTGCTGGTCTTCAGCTCCGTGGCGATGGCCCTCGTGCCGCTGCTGCTCGCCCTGTCCTCGATCGTCGCGGCCGTCGGCCTGTCGATGGTGGCCTCGCACGTCTTCCCCGACAACGGCATCGGCACCAACATCATCCTGCTGATCGGCCTGGCCGTCGGCGTCGACTACACGCTCTTCTACCTCAAGCGCGAACGTGAGGAACGGGCCCGTGCCAACGGCAAGCTGAGCTCGCAGGCCATCGTCGAGCTCGCCGCCGCCACCTCCGGTCGGGCCGTCGTCGTCTCCGGTCTCGCCGTCGCCGTCTCCAGCGCCACGCTCTACCTCGCCGACGACGTCATCTTCTCCTCCATCGCCACCGGCGCGATCCTCGTCACCCTCGTCGCCGTCATCAGCTCCCTGACGGTGTTGCCCGCCCTCCTCGCCAAGCTGGGCATGCGCGCCGAGCGGCGGGCCGAGCGCCGGGCGGTCCGTGGGCTCGCGCCGAAGAAGCAGCGGACCCACAAGTCGGGCCCCGGCCGACTCACCGCAGCCGTGCTGCGTCCCGTCGTCAAGCGGCCCGTCGCCACGCTTACCGTCACCGTGTTCGCGCTGCTCGCCCTCGCCGCCCCGATCCTCAACCTGAAGCTCACCGACATGGGCCGGGAGACGCACTCCCGCACCATCGAGGCCATGCAGGTCTACGACCGGCTGAACGCGGCCTTCCCGGATCTGAAGTCCATGCACCAGGTCGTCGTCCGTGCCGACGCCGACCGTGCGCCCGAGGTCACCGCCGCCCTGCGTGAACTCGCCGCCGACGTCGAGGACGACCCGCGGCTGAGCGGGGACTCCCAGCTGAACACCTCGCCCGACCGGCGGATCAGCCTGCTCCAACTCCAGGTCCCGCACTACGTCAGCAGCGACGAGGCGCAGTCCTCGCTCCAAGACATCCGCGACACGTTCGTCCCGAAGACCATCGGACAGGTCGAGGGCGCCGAGACCGCGGTCACCGGTGACGTCGCCCGCTACACCGACTACCCCGCCCACCAGGAACAGAAGCTGCCGCTCATCATCGGGGCGCTGCTCCTGGTCACCTTCGCCATGACCGTCTGGGCGTTCCGCTCCGTGGTCCTCGGGCTGGTCGGCATCGTCCTCAACCTGCTGTCCGCCGCCGCCTCGCTCGGCATCCTCGTCCTGGTCTTCCAGCACACCTGGGCCGAAGGGCTGGTCGACTTCACCTCCACCGGCTCGATCGGCTCCCGCGTCCCGCTGTTCCTCTTCGTGATCCTGTTCGGCCTGTCGATGGACTACCAGGTCTTCGTGATCAGCCGGATCCGGGAGGCCGCCCTGAACGGGGTCCCGACCCGCAAGGCCGTGATCGAGGGAATCGGCAGCTCGGCGGGCGTGGTGACCAGCGCGGCGGTGGTCATGGTCACGGTCTTCGCCAGCTTCGCCGCCCTGCACCTGATCGAGATGAAGCAGATCGGCTTCAGCCTCGCGGTCGCCGTCCTCCTGGACGCCTTCGTGATCCGGATGCTGGTCCTGCCGTCCATGATGCTGCTGCTCGGCGAGGCCAACTGGTGGCCCTCCCGCGGGGTGCGCCGTGCTCGCGGAACCGCCGAAAAGGCCCCCCGCCCGCTGGAATCGGTAGGCTGATCGACCGGACCGACGCACCCTCAACTCCCTGACCAACGAGGTGAATCACGGTGGCTCAGTGGCAGCAGCAGCCGGGCGACCGGCTCAGCCCGGACCGTATCCGTCGCTGGAACTCGGCCGGCTGGATCCCGTTCGGACTGCTGCCCCCGGCCGTCGCCGTGCTCGACGCCGCGCCGGCCCGGCGGTACGGGCTGCTCGCCCTGCTCGTCCTGATCGCCCTGTGCCACCTCGTCGTCCTCGTCCGGCCGGACAACTCCGTCCTGCGCCCCCGCACCTACCTCGCCGTCCTCGCCCTCGTCCTGGGCGCGACGTCGTACCTCCTGGACGGCGGGGCCGCCTTCTTCGTGGTGTCCCTGCCGCAGTTCTGGTTCTTCACGCAGGCCCCGCGGGAGGCGATCACGCTCAGCGGGGCCGCTGCGGCACTCACCGTGCTGGGCGCCACGTTCGGCCAGGGCTGGAGCCCGCAAGTCCTCTCCGGCAACGCGGTGTTCACCATCGTGGCCTATGTCGCCGGGGTCCTCCTAGGGGTGTGGGTCTACCGCTTCGTCGGTCAGAGCAACGAACGACAGGAACGACTCACCGCCGAACTGGCCATGACACAGGAGGAATTGGCAGCCGTGTATCAGCGACAGGGGGCGGCCGAGGAACGCGAGCGACTCGCCCGGGAGATCCACGACACCCTCGCCCAGGGCTTCGCCTCCATCGTGGTGCTGGCGGAGGCCGCCCGCGCCGCCACCGTCACCGACCCCGTGCGCTGCGCCGAGCAGCTCACCTCCATCGAGCAGACCGCGCGCGAGAACCTGGCCGAGGCCCGGGTGCTCGTCGGTTCCGCTCCCGAGAGCGGTGTCGCGCCCGGCTCGCTGGCCACCACCCTGCGCAGGACCCTGGACCGTTTCGTCCAGGACACCGGCCTCACCGTCACCGCCGAACTCCCCGACATCGGGCTGGACCAGCGCACCCGCGTCGCCTTGCTGCGCTGCACGCAGGAGTCCCTCGCCAATGTGCGCAAACACTCCGGCGCCTCCACCGTCGGCGTCGTCCTCACCGCACTGGAGGACGGCGTCGAGTTGGAGATCACCGACGACGGGCGCGGCTTCGTCGTCGAGGACTCCCGCGGATTCGGTCTCGACGGCATGCGTCGACGGCTGGCCGAACTCGACGGGGCGCTCTCCGTCACCAGCTCCCTCGGGGACGGCACCCGTGTCCTCGCCAGCCTTCCCACGCACAGTCAGGACTGACCATGACCGAGACCGACACCGGGACCGAAGGTGGCCGCATCCGCGTGGTCGTGGTCGACGACCACGCCGTGATGCGCGCCGGAGTCGTCGCCCTGCTGGCCCACGAGCCCACCATGGAGATCGTCGGCGAAGCGAGCGACGGCCGTGAGGGCGTCGGCCTCGTCGCGCGGCTGGCCCCCGACGTGGCCCTCCTCGACCTGCGCATGCCGGTGCTCGACGGGGTGGCCGCCACCGCCGAGATCGTCGCTCTGCCGGTGCCCACCCGGGTGCTGATCCTCACCACGTACGACACGGACGTGGAGATCGAACGGGCCGTGGAGGCCGGCGCCGTCGGCTATCTGCTCAAGGACACCACCCGCGAGCAGCTGGCCGACGCCATCCGCTCGGCGGCGCGCGGCGAGACGGTCCTCGCGCCCAAGGTCGCGGAGCGGCTGGTGGCCCGGATGCGCCGCCCCGAGCCGGTCGCGCTCACCGCCCGGGAGCGGGACGTGCTGAGTGCCGTCGCCGACGGCCTGTCCAACGCCGAGATCGGCCGCCGGCTGGTCATCGGCGAGGCCACGGTGAAGACGCACCTCCTGCGGGTCTTCGCGAAGCTCGACGTCAGCGACCGCACCCGGGCCGTCGTCGTCGCCCTGGAACGCGGACTCCTCGCACGCTCCTGAGGACCGGGGCGCCCGAAGACCGTTTTGAGCAGGGCGCGTTCCGTGCCCGACGCGGCGCACATCGGGCACCCGCACTCTCCGTCCCAGGAGGGAAGTGCTTGCACAGCCGCCTTGCCCTGCAACTCCCGTCGCATTGGCTGATCAACTCGTTGTGGTGACCGTGAGCGAATGGTCTACTCCTACGTGCGTTTCAGGGTGGCCACTCCGTCCCTGGCTCGAAAGTGCAGCAACCCCGGGGACCGAACTCCACGGAACCGAACCCACGGAACCGGGCCACCACCACCGCCCAGGGCACCGACGACCGACGAGAAGTGAGGCGAACCATGAAGTTCCTGAACCGACTCGGCGACACCCTGCTCGGCAAGCTCGCACCCGAGACCGAAGCCTCGGCCGAAGGCCCGAAACCGTGCCTCGGCTACTGCCCCAGCGGCTCGTGCATGAACGCCGCGCGGGAGAACAGCGCCTGCCAGGACCACAAGTACAACTCCCGCTGCTGTTTCTGGGGCGGCAGCGCCTGTCCCGTTCGCTACTGCACCCCGTGGACGTACTGCGGCCTGTGTTGACCGGTCCGCGCACCCGCTGTAACTGATCCGACGAGGAGGGCCCTTGCTCCGTCTGCTGTGGCACCACGCGGTGCGCCAGTGGGCCCGGTCCGCGGCCCTCCTCACCGGCATGCTCGTGGCGGTCTCCTCCTTCGTGGTGCTGACCGCCACCACCGAATCCAGCAAGCTCACCGTCACCGGCACCATCGCCAAGAGCCGTGGCCCCTACGACATCCTCGTCCGCCCCGGGAAAGCGGTGCAGGAACTGGAGCGGAGCGCAGGGCTGATCCGGCCTAACTCGCTCACCGACATCTACGGCGGCATCACCTTCGACCAGGTCGGCGCCGTACGCCGCACCCCCGGCGTCGAGGTCGCCGCACCCTTCGCCGCCCTAGGACACGAGTCGGACACCAGCGTCACGCTCATCGACCTCGCGAAGCTGGTCCCCCGGGGCACCCGGGCGACCTTCGAACTGGACCGCGTCTGGAAGTACGACGGCGGGCTGTCGACCGTCCGACAGGAACGACGGGCCGTCTTCATCACCCCGCACCGGCTGGAAGCCCGCCGCGGCCCCACCGTGACGCGCCCCAGTGCGGGCGGGGCCGACTTCGAGTCGGCGCAGACCAACCGCTACTTCGAGGTCCTCCCCTCGGGCCGGCGCCGCGAGGTGTGCAAGGGCGGCGTCCGGGTGGAGGAGCACACCACCCAACTCGTCAACGTCGTGACCTGCCTGTCGTGGGCGGGCGTCACGGACCTGGAACCCCTCAGCGGCGACGGGAAGTTCGGCCCCCAGACGCTGGTCTACACCGGCTTCCCGACCACCCGCCTCGTCGCGGGCGTCGACCCGGAGGCCGAATCCCGACTCTTCGGTCTCGACACCGCGGTGACCGAGGGCGATTACCTGAGCCCGAAGGCCCCGACGCCCGTCACCTCCCGACCGGCCGACGACCCGGCCTCCGCCGTACAGGTGCTGCGCTCCGACCGCGCCGCCCGGGACCTCGAACTCTCCGTCACCCTCACCCGCCGCGGCGAGGACCGCCCGGTGACCCGCAAGCGATTCGAAGCCGGATCGCTCAAACCGCGGCAACGCGTCGGCAAGGTCGACGAGTTGGGCGGCCTCCTCTTCCGGCCCACCAGCCCGGTCGCCTACGACCGCACCGACGGGGGCACCCTGCGCCCCCGTACCGTCGAACGCCCCGAGCACGACGAGACGGTCCTGCCGCTCGACGGCCAGGACACCTGGTTCCGCCGGCTCATGCCGCTCGGCCAGAACCGGCCGTGGGGAAGCCCCCTGCCCAAGGTCGTCGGCACCTTCGACCCCCAGCAGCTGCCCGAGTACGACGCGGCCAGCCGGCTCCCCCTCGGCACCTACGGCGAGCCCGCCCTCTCCGGAGCGGACACCCGCTCCCGCGCCCTGCTGGACGGCCGGGCCCTGCGGCCCGCCTCCTCGCCCACCGCCTACGTCCAGCAGCCGCCCTCCGCCCTGATCTCGATGGAGTCGGTGCGGTGGCTCGCCGACCACAACCACCTCTCCTACCGGCAGAACATCGCGCCCGTCTCGGCGATCCGGGTCCGGGTCGCCGGGGTCACCGGCGCCGACGAGGTGTCCCGCGAGCGGGTGCGCGTGGCCGCCGAGGAGATCCGCGAACGCACCGGACTCCACGTCGACATCGTCCTCGGTTCCTCCCCCGTCGCCCAGCAGGTCGTCCTGCCGGCCGGGGAGAACGGGCGCCCCGAACTCCGGCTCACCGAATGGTGGAGCAAGAAGAACGTCGCCACCCAGATCATCAAGGCGTCCGACACCAAGTCCCTCGTCCTGCTCACCCTGGTCCTCGTCGTCTGCACCCTCTTCGTCGCCAACGCCGCCGCGGCCTCGGTGCGGACCCGACGCGCGGAACTGGGCCTCCTCACCGCCGTCGGCTGGCGACCACGGCACCTCTTCACCGTCGTCCTCGGCGAACTGCTGCTCCTCGGAGCCGTCGCCGGGGTGTTGGGCACGGGCACGGCCTGGGCGGCGGGGCGGGCGCTCGACATCGACGTGCCGCCCGGCCGGGCGCTGCTCGCGGTGCCCGTCGCCCTGGCCGTCGCCGTGGTCAGCGGCGCCGTGCCGGCGTGGTCGGCAGCCCGGGCCCGCCCCGTCAGCGCGCTGCGGTCGGCCGCCACCACCGGACGACGGACCCGCATGTTCGCCGGGGTGACGGGCATGGCGCTGGCGGGCGCGGTACGGGCCCGGGGCCGGAGCCTGCTCGGAGCCGCCGCCGTGGCCACAGCCGCAGCCGCGACCCTCCTGCTCGTCGCGGCCACCGCCACCTTCCGCGGCACCCTCGCCGGCTCGGTGCTGGGCGAAACCATCTCGGTACAGGTCCGCACCACCGACCTCGCCGCGGTGGCCACGATGGTGCTCCTCTCCACGGTGGCCGTGGGCGACGTCATGTACCTCGGCGTCCAGGACCGCGCGGCCGAGTTCGCCCTGCTGCGCGCCGTCGGCTGGGACGAACGGGTGACCACCCGACTCGTCCTCCTCGAAGGCGCCCTCATCGGCTTCGTCGGCTCGCTCACCGGAACGCTGCTCGGCACGGTCGCCGCCCTCTGGCTGGCACCCACCGGAGGCGGCACGGAACTGGTCGTCCCCGCCCTGAGCGTGATCGCCGCGGGCACGGCCCTGTCCGCGCTCGCCAGCCTGGTCCCCGTACTGCTCCGCCGCCGCCGCTCCACGGCCCGGCTGCTGGCGGAGGAGGGCGTATGACGTACGTGCTCCTCACGGCGCGGCTGGCCCTCGCCGGAGTCCTCCTGGTGTCCGCCGTCGCCAAGGTCCGCGCCCTCGATGACACCCGGGCCATGGTGGACGGGCTGCTGCGCCGGATCGGCCCCGGCGCCCGCCGGCTGGCCCGGCCGGCGGCCCTCGCCCTGATCGCGGCGGAGGCCGTCACCGGGCTGGCGCTGCTCGGCCCGGCGACCGCGGCGCAGCTCGGGCTCGTGGCCGCCACCGCCCTGACCGCGGGCTTCACCGCGATGGCCGTGCTGGCCACCGTCACCCGCACCGAGGTGGCGTGCGCCTGCTTCGGCCGACCGACGGCGCGGCTGGGACCCCGCCACATCGTCCGCAACGCGCCCCTGCTGGGCCTCGCGGTCCTCGGGCTGTGGGGGAGCGCCGTGGCCTCGGGCACGTCACCGGCGCTGCCCGCCGTGGTCCTGTGCGTGCTGACGGCCGCGCTGATCACCGCGGTGACCGCCTTCTTCGACGACATCGCCGACCTCCTGGCCACTCCTTGACCACCGCGCACCCCGTGCGGTGCGGCCCGTGCCGTGCAGACGGTGCGGCGCCACCGTGCGGCGCACACCGAAGGATCTCCGACTCACCTGCGACGAAAGGGAAATGGGCATGATCTACCTGTCCCTGGCACTGTTGCTGCTGGGCACCGTCACCGCGCTCAACCTGGTGCTGATCCTCGCCGTCATCCGACGACTGCGCCGCCACGAGGAGGAACGCAAACAGCCGCACCGGAGCCTCGAAGGCTTCGGGAACCTGCCGTCGGGGCCGCCGGTGGGCGAGCCGCTGCCCGCCCTCACCGGGGTCGCCCTCGACGGCTCGACCGTCACCTCGGACGCCCTGCGCGGCCGGGAAGCCGCGCTGACGTTCCTGTCCACCGACTGTTCCGCCTGTGTCGCCGCGGCCGGGGACCTGCCCGAGTTCGCCCGGCGCACCGGGATGGACGTCGACCAGATGGTGGTGGTGATCGCCGGTGACCAGGAGACCGCCCGTTCCATGGCCGCCCCCCTGGTCGGGGTCGCCCGGGTGCTGCTGGAGGAGTCCTCGGGCCCGCTGACCACCGGGTACGCGATCAAGGCCGCGCCCACCACGGTCATGGTCGACCCGGACGGCACCGTCACCTACGCCGAGGCGGGCACCCACCCGGTGCTGGACCAGCTGCCCGCGTGAGCGACGGCCGGGACGCCGGGGTGCACCGGCTGGGCGGGCTACGGGGCACGGTCACCGGCGCGGCGGCGGCCCTGGCGCTGACCTGGCGCGCGGGGCCCGTCACCGTCGTCTGCCAGGTCCTGCTGACCATCGTGCAGGGGCTGTTGCCGGTCGCGATCACCCTGCTCACCAAGTGGCTGTTCGACGCGCTCGCGGACGGCGGGAAGACCGAAGGCCCGTCCCCCGTGGCGCTCGCGGTGGGCATCGGCACGGTGACGGCGCTGATGGTCGTCCTGCCGTTCGCGGCGAACTACACCCAGGCCCGGCTCCAGCGCGGCATCGTCTACCTGGCCCAGCAGCGGCTCTACGGCAAGGTGAACGGGTTCGTCGGCCTCTCGCGGTTCGAGGACCCGCAGTTCCTGGACCGGTTGCGGCTGGCCCAGGACTCGGCGATCAGCGCGCCCCACCAGATCACCGGTGCACTGTTCGGCCTGGTGCAGCAGACCATCGCGATCGTGGGCATGGTGGCGGTGCTCGCCGCGGTCTCCCCCTGGCTGACGGCGGTGACGATCGCCGCGGCGGTCCCGGCCCTGCTGGCGCAGATCTCGCTCACCCGGCGCATGGCGGTGCTGACGTGGACGATCAGCCCGCGCAACCGGCGCCAGCTCTTCTACCAGGCGTTGATGCTGGACCTGTCCGCGGTGAAGGAGGTGCGGCTGTTCGGGGCCGGCGCCTTCCTGCTCGGCCGGATGGACGCCGAGACCCGGGAGATCAACGCCGCCGAGGAACGCTACGAACGCACAGAGGTGGGCCTCCAGTCGCCGCCGGCCGCCCTGGGCGCGCTGATCGCCGCGGGCGGCCTGGTGTGGATGGTGCAGGGCGCGCTGTCCGGGCGGTTCGGGGTCGGGGACGTCTCCGCCTACCTCGCGGCCACCGCCGGGGTGCAGGGCGCGCTCTCCGCGACGATCGGCCATGTCACCGGCGGGTACCACGGGCTGCTCACCTTCCGGCACTACGTGGACGTGGGCCGGCTCCCCGCCGACCTGCCGGTCCGGACCGAACCGGTGCCCGTGCACCCGCTGGCCGACCGCATCGAGTTGGACGACGTGTGGTTCCGCTACCGCGACGACGGGCCGTGGGTGCTGCGCGGGGTGGACCTGACGATCGGCCGCGGCGAGTCGGTGGCCCTGATCGGGCTGAACGGCGCAGGGAAGTCGACCCTGGTCAAGCTGCTGTGCCGGCTGTACGACCCGACCCGGGGCACCATCCGCTGGGACGGCACGGACATCCGCGAGGTGGATCCGGCCGCGCTGCGGGACCGGGTCAGCGCCGTGTTCCAGGACCGGGTGGACTACGACCTGTCGGCGACGGACAACATCGGCATCGGGGACCTGCCCCATCTGCACGACCCCGAACGCATCGCCGCCGCCGCACGCCGCGCGGGCGCCCATGACTTCATCACCGAACTACCGCGCGGATACCGTACGTTGTTGTCCCGGACGTTCCCCGAACCGGACGACGAGGAGACGGGCGAACCCTCGGCGGGGGTGGCCCTGTCCGGCGGGCAGTGGCAGCGCCTCGCCCTGGCCCGTGCGATGCTGCGCGAGGGTCGCGACCTCCTCATCCTGGACGAACCCACGACCGGTCTCGACCCCGCCGCGGAACAGCAGCTGCACGAGCGGCTGCGGGCCTACCGGGAGGGTGCGACGAGTCTGCTGATCTCCCACCGGCTGGGCACCGCACGCCGGGCCGACCGCATCGTGGTCCTCGCGGAAGGAAGAATCAGCGAGTGCGGCAGTCATGCTCAACTCATCGCACAGGGCGGCGAGTACGCGCGACTGTTCGCGCTCCAGGCAGCTGGATACACCGAACGCGCCGAGGACACCGAGTGCAACGAGTACACCGACGACGAGGAGGTGACGGTGTGAGCGGACCGCAAGGCGGGGCGACCCCGTCGGAGGGCGAGAAGGACCCCGGGGCGGGGAAGGACCCCGTGGTCGAGGTGAGCGGGCTGTGCAAGACGTACGCCGGCGGGTCCGGAACCCCGGTGCGGGCCTGCGACGAGGTGGACCTACGGATCGAGGAGGGCGAGACGGTCGCCCTGACCGGTCCCTCCGGTTCGGGCAAGTCGACCCTGCTGTACCTCCTGGGGGCGTTGGAGGAGGCCGACGCGGGCACGATCGACGTGGCCGGGGAACGCATCACCGCGCTGAAGCGGTCGGAACTCGCCGCGTACCGGCGGCGGGTGGGCTTCGTCTTCCAACGGTTCCACCTGCTGCCCACGCTGACCGCACTGGACAACGTGATCGCGCCGGTGCTGCCGTACCGGGTGGACTTCGACCGGCGGACCCGGGCCCGTGAACTGCTGTCCTCGGTGGGCCTGGAGGGGCGGGAGGATTTCCTGCCGTCGAAGCTGTCGGGCGGCCAGCAGCAACGCGTCGCCGTGGCGCGCGCCCTGATCGGGGGGCCGCGGTTGATCCTCGCGGACGAGCCGACGGGCAATCTGGACTCCCGGTCCAGCGAGGAGGTCCTCGACCTGCTGATGGGACTGCGGGAACGACACGGGACGACGGTGGTGATCGCCACCCACGACCCGGACGTGGTGGCCCGCTGCGACCGGGTGGTCCAATTGCGGGACGGCAAGGTCGCATGAGGCGTTCCGCGGCCCTCGCCGTCGCCGCGGTTGCCGCGGGGGCCGTCGCCGCCGTCGCCGCGTGGCGGGTACGGACCGGGTACGTCGCGGTGACCGTGCGCGGCGGGAGCATGCTGCCCACCCTGCGCGACGGTGACCGGGTGCTGATCCGGCGCGGGGCGCGCGACCTGCGGCGGGACGACATCGTGGTGGTCGCCTGCCCCGACGCGGACACCGCCTGGCGGGGCAAGCCGCCGGTCTCGGGGGACCTGTCGGCCACCGAGTGGTACATCAAGCGGGCGGTGGCGCTCGCCGGCGACCCGTTCCAGGAACGGCCGGTGCCGGCGGGCCAGCTCGCGGTGGTGGGGGACAGCGTGTTCAGCACGGACTCGCGGCACTACGGGCCCTGCCCGGTGGACCAGGTGCTCGGGGTCGTCGTCCGCACCTTGAGTCGCGGTCCGGACCTGGCGCCGGCCCACTGACCGGAGACCGCCCCCGTGGGCCGGGGCCTGTGCATCACACGATTACCCCCGCTCGTCCTGCGGGGCGAGGACGCGCCCACGCTCCCTTCTCGGCCTGGGGTTGCGACTCTTCGCCGACGGAGTGGACACGCCGGTCGTGGAGTTGACGAAGGTCGGCGTGCTCCTCATGTGAGTCGGCGCCGTGCTCGGCTTCCGCGTCCTCGGTCAGCTCACGCAGCCGGTCCCGCTCCCGTTGGCGCTGGACGAGGTCCCAGGCAGGGCCTCGCGGAGCCCGTGGCGGGCCGCAGCACGGCGTTCGAGGCGTTGCTGTCGAGGCCCAGGGTGAGTTCGGTGCCGGTGGAGAGGCCGTTGCCGGCGGGGGCGGCCGTGTGGAGGGGCGGTTGACGGGTGTAGTGGTCGTGGGCTGCGTGGGCGAACGTGTCGTTGGTGGCCAGATCGGACTGAAGACATGGCTGGTCTCGACTCAGATGGGCCCGGTTCGTCCCGATGGGTTCGTTGATCGCCGGACGCGTGACGTTCTCGTGTGCCACCGTGCGATGGTGCCGTGAACCGTACACCTGTCGCCGAGGAGCACCATGCCCGCACCCACCCCAGAGCAGAGCGCCGCCGTCGACGCCTTCCGTCGCGGGGACCACGTGGTCCTCCAGGCGGGCGCGGGGACCGGGAAGACGACGACCCTGGCGATGCTCGCCGCCAGCACGGCCCGACCCGGCCGGTACATCGCGTTCAACAAGTCGATCGCGACCGACGCCGCCGGCAAGTTCCCCGCGAGCGTGCGGTGCAAGACCGCGCACGCACTCGCCTTCGGCGCCGTGGGCCACCGGTACGGGGACCGGATGAACGCGCCCCGGGTGCCGGGCTGGAAGACGGGCGCGTCCCTGGGCATCGCCGTCAACATGCGGGTCCGGATCGGCGACCGCAACGTCACCAACAAGGCGCTCTCCTACACGGTGCTGCGTACCGTCACCCGTTTCTGCCAGTCCGCCGACCGGACCATCAAGCGGCACCACGTTCCCGCGTTGCGCGGGGTCGAGGCCGCGGACCAGCACGCCCAACTCGTCGACGTCGTGCTGCCGTACGCGGCCAAGGCGTGGGACGACCTCCAGAACCCGCGGGAGGGTGTCGTCCGCTTCGACCACGACCACTACCTGAAGCTCTGGGCCCTGACCGAACCGCGGATCAAGGCGGACTTCCTGATGCTGGACGAGGCGCAGGACACCAACCCGGTGGTCGAGCAGGTCTTCAACTCACAGCGGGAACACTGCCAGTTGGTGATGGTGGGTGACTCCGCCCAGGCCATCTACGGCTGGCGCGGGGCGCGTGACGTGATGAGCGACTTCGACGGTACGCAGTTGGCCCTCTCCCAGTCCTTCCGGTTCGGTGCCGCGCTCGCCGAGGAGGCCAACCGGTGGTTGCACATCGTCGACTCGCCGATCCGGCTCGCCGGCACCCCGACAGTCGACACCCGGCTCGAACGGCTGGACCGGCCGGACGCGATCCTGTGCCGGTCCAATGTGGGGGCCGTGCTCGAAGTGATGCGTCAGTTGGCGGCGGGCCGTCGCGTCGCCCTGGTCGGCGGGGGCGAGGCGTTGCGCGCGCTGGCCCGGGCCGCCCGCGACCTGAAGGCCGGCAGGCGCAGCAGCCACCCGGAGCTCATACTCTTCGAGAACTGGGGCGAACTCCAGGAGTACGCCGAGTACGACCCGTCGGGGCGGGACCTGTTGCCCCTGGTCGATCTGGTCGACGAGTACGGGGTGGAGGTCATCCTGGCGGCGGTGGACCGGTTGGCCGCGGAGCAGGGGGCCGAGGTCGTCGTCTCCACCGCCCACAAGTCGAAGGGCCGGGAGTGGGCCTCCGTGCGGATCGGGGAGGACTTCGAGGAGCCGGTCGACCAGGAGGAGACCGATGCGAACGGGGACCCGTTGCCCGGCGACATCGTCGACGCCGAGGCCCGTCTCGCCTATGTGGCCGTCACCCGGGCCCGGCACCGCTTCGACCTGGGCGGCCTGTCCTGGATCAATCAGCACCCGAACGGCAACCCGGGCGCCGGGCAGCCTCCCCGTAGCCCCGAACCGCCTTCCGGCTGGGACGCGTTGGGGCCCGCGCCGCGCTGAGGTCACCCCCGGGGAGCAGCCCGGACGAGTTGCGCGAGGTGGACGGCCGCGTCCCGCAGGGGGGTGTCGTCCGCGGTGACCCGGCTGAGCAGTTCGGCGCCCTCCAGCATGCTGATGACCGTTCCGGCGAGGGAGCGGGCGACCTGGGGCGCGATGCCGCTCCCCGTCAGCTTGGCCGTGACGAGGTCCTGCCACTGGGTGAGTGCCCGGGTCGCGGCCTCCTGGAGTCCGGGAACCCGGCCGATGGTCTCCAGCGCGGTGACCGCGACCGGGCAGCCGTCGGTCCACTGAGACCGTCTGAGGTCGTCGGCGAGCAGCAGGGCGCAGGCGGCCGTGGCCTCGGCCGGGTCGGCGGCGGAGGCGAGCCCCCGGGCGAGCATCTCGCCGAACTCCTGCGCGCCGTGGTGCATGGCCTCGATGGCGAGCTCCTGCTTGCCGCCGGGGAAGAAGTGGTAGACGGAGCTGGGTGACGCCTGGGCGGCGCCGGCGATGCGCTTGACCGAGGTGCTCTCGTACCCCTGCTGCTGGAGCAGGGCGGCCGTGGCGCGGATGATCCGGCGGCGGGTGTCGGCGTCGGACGCACGGTGCGGCGGCGGTGCGGTGGCTGTCATGACTCCGATCCTACTGGTTGGAACGTTCGGTCCAGGATGTCGTACGCTCTGGACTGAACGTTCCAACCAGAGAGTGGATGAGCACGATGACAGCAGCAGCACCGGCGTCCGGATGGGCGGGCCACCCCGGCTACGGGCGCATGTTCGCCCCGGGGGAACTGACCGTGGGGCTCTTCCTGCCCCTGTGGCCGTACGCGGGGGACATGACCGCGCTGCGCGGGCACACCGAGGTCGTCCGGCAGGCCGACCGCGGGGGTTTCGCCGCCGCCTGGGTCCGGGACGTGCCTTTGGCCGACCCCTCCTTCGGTGACGTGGGCCAGGTGTACGACCCGTGGACCGCGCTGACCTGGATCGCCGCGCACACCTCCCGCATCTCCCTCGCCACCGGCAGCGTGGTCTTCCCGCTGCGGCACCCCATCGACCTGGCCAAGCAGGCGGCCTCGGTGGACCACCTCTCCGGCGGGCGCCTGGTGCTCGGTGCGGCCTCCGGCGACCGCCCGGTCGAGTTCCCCGCGTACGGCCTGGACCACGCGGCGCGCGGCGCCCGGTACCGGGAGGGGGTCGACGCCTTCCGCGGGCTGCTGGAGGGGACGCAGCCGGGTGGGCCGGGCGGCGCCCACCTGCTGCCGAAGCCGGTGAACGGACGGATACCGCTGCTGGTCACGGGCTCCTCCCAGCAGTCCCCGCAGTGGATCGCCGAGCATGCGGACGGCTGGCTGGTCTATCCGATGGCCACCGCCACCGCCGAAGGTCCCCGCGCCCTCGGCCGCAAGATCGAGACCTGGCGGAACCTGGTCCCCGGGCAGGAGTTCCGGCCGGTCGCCACCAACGAGTGGATCGACCTGGTCGAGGACCCGAAGCACCCGCCGACCCCGTTGCGCGGCGGCTTCGTCCTGCGCACCGGCACGGAGGGGCTGCTCGAACTGCTCGGCCGCTGGAAGGCCGCCGGGGTCAACCACGGCGCCCTCGGCGTGCAGCACGGTCGCCGGCCGGCGGCGGAGGTGGTGGCGCAGCTCGTGGCGGAGGTCGTCCCGCACTTCCCCGCGCTGGAGTCCGCCGCGCCGCTGGCCCCCGCGTGGTGACCCCGCCCCGCCCGCCGGACACCGCGGACCCCGGCGCGTTCCGGGCGGCGATGCGCCACTGGGCGACGGGCGTCGCGGTCATCACCACCCAGAGCCCCCGGGGACCGCACGGCATGACCGTCAACTCCCTGCTCTCGGTGTCGCTCGACCCGCCCACCGTGCTGATCTCGCTGAAGCGCGGCAGCCGCACCGAGGGCGTCATCGAACGGACCGGTCGCTTCACCGTGAACGTCCTCACCGCCGGGCAACACGCCCTGGCCGACCGCTTCACCCGGCGCCGCGCGTTCGGCGAGGAGGAGTTCACGGGGGTGGCGCACCGGCCGTCCCCCGGTGGCGGCGGACCGGAACTGGAGGGCAGCGCAGCCGTCTTCAGCTGTGCGGTGACCCGGCGGATCGAGGTCGGCGACCACACCCTGGTGGTCGCCGAGGCGACCGACGTCCGGGCCGAGCCCACCGACGACACCGACGGGCCGCTCGTCTACGCGGGCCGGCGCTACCGCAACCTCACGGAAGGGGACCCGGCTCCCGAAGCGGTCCGCGAACGGTCGGCCGGCACGCTATAGAGTCCCCGGATGATTGCAGAGTCCAACGCTCAGGCGATCGTCGACGACGTGGTGGCCCGGCTCGG
Source organism: Streptomyces sp. NPDC059816 (assembly GCF_042732055.1). Classification (NCBI taxonomy): domain Bacteria; kingdom Bacillati; phylum Actinomycetota; class Actinomycetes; order Kitasatosporales; family Streptomycetaceae; genus Streptomyces; species Streptomyces sp. NPDC059816. The sequence continues at coordinate 104,829 of NZ_JBHWIQ010000001.1, read as the reverse complement.
GGTCCGGGTCAACGTCATGAACGAGCACGGGGTGATCATCGCCAGCAGTGACCGTTCCCGTGTGGGCACCGTGCACGGCGGGGCCCTGCGGGTCCTGCGCACGGGCGCCCCGCTGTCGGTGAGCGCCGGCGAGGCCGAAGAGTGGGGCGGCACCCGCGCCGGGGTGAACCTCCCGCTGACGGTCGACGGCCGGACCGTCGGCGTCGTCGGCGTCCAGGGAGAGCCGGCCGTCGTGGGGGAGATCGCCCGGGCGGTCGTCCGGCTCGCGGAGCTGATGGTCATGCAGGAGGCGTTCCTCGGAGAGGCCGGCTGGCGGCACCAGGTGCGCCGCCAGCTGCTGGAGGACCTGATCGCCGGACGGCTGACCGAGCAGAGCTGGCAACAGCGCCAACAACTGGGCGGCTGCCGACTGCGCGCCCCGTACGCGCTGCTCGTGGTGCGCGGCGGCCCGTTCCGGCCGTCGACGGAACCCCGTGACCCGTACCGGCAGCTGGAGGTGGACGAACAACTGGCGCTGATCGCCCCGGACGCCGACGCCCGGACGTGGGTGGTGGCCGGCAGCGGGGCGTCCGCCGCGGTGCGGCACCGGCTGACCGGACCGGGCGCGGTGCACCCGACCGCGGCGGTGCTGGACGCCGGGTCCGCGCAGGGCTTCACCGAACTCACCGACCTGGTGGCGCGGGCCGGGCTCGCGCTCCGTTCCGGGTTCACCGGGCCCACCACCCTGCGGGACCTCGAAGTGCCGGTGCTGCTCGCCCGGCTCGACCGGGCGGACCGGACCGCGGCGGTCGACCGGGTGCTCGGCGCGCTCTCCGCCGAGCTGCGCCACACGCTCCACGTGTACTTCGCCCAGGACTGCGGGGTCCTGGAGGCCGCCGAGCGGCTGCGGGTGCACCGCAACACGCTGACCTACCGGCTGCGCCGGATCTCCGAGCTGACCGGCCGGGACCCCCGGGTGTTCCGGGACGCCTTCGTGCTCCGGACCGCCCTGCACGCCGACGAGATCGACCGGGAGGCCCCGGACGCGCCCCCGCGGGGGGACGGCGGCCGACCGCGCGGGTGAGCGGGGACCACCGGTCCGTGAGCGATTGTGCACCGTGCATAAAACGCCGGCCCGAACCGTGGGCAAAGACCGTTCACCGCGCCAGTTCTGTCCGGCGGGGGAAGTGCCTAGAGTTCCGGCACACCCCAGAACACGCCTAAGGAAGGGCTGTTTCTCTTGCGCGTCGTCATCGCTCCGGACTCCTTCAAGGGCTCCCTCACCGCCGCGGCCGTGTGCGAGGCCATCGGCGTCGGCGTGCTCCGGGCCGTCCCCGACGCCGAGGTGGTCCGCATCCCCATGGCGGACGGCGGGGAGGGCACCCTCGACTGCATCGGCGCGGCCACCGGCGGTCAGGAGGTCCGGCTGGAGGTCAGCGGCCCGCTGGGCGCCCCGGTCACCGCCCGGTACCTGCTCGGCGCCGACGCCACCTCGGCCGTGGTCGAACTCGCCGCCGCCTCCGGTCTGCCGCTGCTCCCGCCCGACGGACTGGCTCCGCTGCGCGCGGACACCACGGGCACCGGCCGACTGATCGCCGACGCGATCCACCGCGGCGCGCGCGACGTCCTCGTCTGCGTCGGCGGCAGCGCGAGCACCGACGGGGGCACCGGGTTGCTGCGCGCCCTGGGCGCACGGTTCCTGGACGCCCGCGGGCAGGAGCTGCCGCCCGGTGGCGCGGCCCTGCTCGACCTCGCCCGGATCGACCTGGACGCGCTGCCCGAAGCGGTCCGTGCGACCCGCTTCCGCATCGCCTGCGACGTGACGAACCCCCTGGTCGGGCCGGAGGGCGCCGCCGCGGTCTTCGGTCCCCAGAAGGGTGCGACCCCCGCCGAGGTGGAACTGCTCGACCGGGCGCTGACCCGCTTCGCGGACGTGCTCGCCGAGGAGTGCGGCGCCTCGGTCCACCACCTTCCCGGAGCCGGCGCCGCCGGGGGCACCTGCGGCGGGATGCTGGCCGTCCTGGACGCCACGGCGCTGCCCGGCTGCGAACTCGTCGCCGCGGCCGTCGGACTCCCGGCCGCCCTCGCCGGCGCCGATCTGGTGATCACCGGCGAGGGCCGGTTGGACCGGCAGAGCGCCGGCGGCAAGGTGGTCTCCCACGTCGCCCGGCTCGCCGCCGAGCACCGGGCGCCCGCCGTGGTCCTCGCCGGCCAGCTCGTCCCCCCGCTCTCCGACCTCCACGACCTGGGGCTGACCGCCGCGTTCAGCATCGCCGACGGTCCCCGCACCCTCGCCGAGATGACCCGGTCCGCCCCCGCGCTGCTGGCCGAAGCGGCCGAACAGGTGGTCCGACTCCGGGCCTCCTGACACCGGCCCCCCACCCCGTACGCCCGTACACCCCGCAAGCCCCCTTCACTCCCCCCCGCACCCCACCCGGGCACCCCCATGCCCTGCGTTCCCCGACCGGCCCGTGCCCCGCCGACGGTCCCGTCCCCGTCCCCGTTCGTTCCCACCCACTCGCAGGAGCACCATGGACACCGTAGGTCCCGCCCTCCTCGCCGCCCTGGCGGTGAGCATCGGGCTCATCATCGTTCTGTGCGGGAAGTTCCGTCTGCACCCCTTCCTCTCCATCGTGCTCTCCACCTACGCCTTCGGCCTGATGGCCATGGGGATCGGCGCGGTCACGGACGCGGACCGGAAGTTCGTCGACAACCTCGGCGGCACCATCGCGGAGGGCTTCGGCGGCATCCTCGCCAGCATCGGGCTGGTGATCCTCTTCGGCACCATCATCGGCAAGGTGCTGGAACGCACCGGAGCCGCCGTCACCCTCGCCGAAGGGGTCCTGAAGGTCATAGGCAAGCGGCACCCCGCCCTCGCCATGTCCGTCATGGGCTGGGTCGTCTCGGTGCCGGTCTTCTGCGACTCCGGTTACGTCGTCCTCTCGCCGCTCCAGCGCTCGATCGCCCGCAAGACGGGCAAGAACCCGGTCGTCCTCGGCACGGCACTCGCCACCGGCCTGTACGCCTCCCACACCTTCGTCCCCCCGACGCCCGGCCCGATCGCCGCCGCGGGCAACGTGGGCATCGGGTCCGACGGGCTGATCTGGGTCATCCTCTTCAGCATCCCCGTCTCCCTGGCCGCCGCCGGCGCGGGCCTGTTCTGGGCACTGCGCCGCACCGGCGACCTGAAGAGCAAGCTCCCCGACGCCGAGCAGACCTTCGAGGAGTACAAGGAGCAGTTCGAGCGCCTGCCCAGCATCGGCCGGGCCCTCGCCCCGATCCTGGTGCCCATCGCGCTGATGGCGATCGGCTCCGTCGCCTCCTTCCCCTCCGGCGGCGGCACCCTGGTGGAGGGCACCTTCGGGGCCTTCCTCACCGACCTCGGCGCACCCGTCAACGCCCTGCTCATCGGCGTCCTGCTCGCCCTGGCGCTGCTGCCGCCGAAGTACGACGCCAAGGCCCTCACCACCTGGGTCGCCGAAGGGCTCGTCGACGCCGCCCCGATCCTGGTGATCACCGGTGCGGGCGGCGCGTTCGGCGCGGTCATCAAGGGCACCCCGATCGCCGACTACATCGCGTCCCTGATCGGCGACGGCTCGGCGGTCGGCGGGGTCACCGCGCTGCTGGTCCTCTTCGGTCTCGCCGCGCTGCTCAAGACCGCGCAGGGCAGCAGCACCGCAGCGCTGATCATCACGTCGACCCTGGCCCAGCCGCTGCTGCCGGCGCTGGGGCTCGACGGGACGCTCGGCTCGATCCCGATCGGGCAGGTCATGGCGGTGCTCGCGATCGGCGCGGGGGCGATGGTCGTCAGCCACGTCAACGACTCGTACTTCTGGGTCGTCTCGCAGTTCTCCGGGATGGACGTCAAGACCGCGTACCGCGCCCAGACCGCGGCCACCCTCGTCCAGGGCCTCACCGCACTCGCCTTCGTCCTGGTCCTCGGCGCGGCACTGCTGTAACACCGCGCCACCCGTCCTCGCCGCCCCCGCCCCCGCCCCGTCCGCACCGCAGAACCGCTCGACCCGGCCACCGGCGCGCCCGCGCCAGAGGAGGAACCGTGTACCGACCGCTGCCGTTGCTGCACCACGACATCCCGCACCCGGGTGGACGTTCCGCGCTCACCTGCCGCTACCGCTGCGGTGACGCCTGCTTCCAGGAGGTGCCCAACACCAGCTCCAACGCGTACGCCGGGGACGTGATCGCCGATGCCGTGTCCCGGCGTGCGGTGGTGCGCGGCGCGGCGGTGCTGACGGTGGCCGCCGCGGTCGGGGTCGGGGCGGTGACCGGGGCGTCCCCGGCCGCCGCCCGGCCCCGCCACCCCGGCGGCGGGCGGCGGGACGGGGCGCGCGGGCTGCGGTTCACGCCCGTGCAGCCCAACACCCTGGACGCCGTGGTCGTCCCGCCGGGGTACCGGCAGGACATCGTGATCAAGTGGGGCGACCCCCTCTTCCCGGGCGTCCCGGACTTCGACCCGGACCGCCAGTCGGCGCGCGTCCAGGCCCGCCAGTTCGGTTACAACAACGACTTCCTCTCGCTGCTCCCGCTGCCCGGGGAACCGGGCCGCCAGGTCATGGTGGCCAATCACGAGTACACCAGCGAGTGGTTGATGTTCCGCGGGTACGACGCCGAGAACCCGACCCGGGAACAGGTGGAGACCGCCTGGGCGGCGCACGGCCTGTCCGTGGTCGTGGTGCAGGAGGAGCGCGGCTCCGGCCGGCTGCGCCCCGTGCTCGGGCACCGGCTCAACCGGCGGGTCACCGCCTCGACGCCGATGCGCCTGACGGGTCCGGCCGCCGGCGCCGCCCTGCTGCGGACCACGGCCGACCCGAGCGGTACGAGCGTGCTCGGCACCTTCAACAACTGCGCGGGCGGGGAGACGCCGTGGGGCACCACCCTGCACGGCGAGGAGAACATCAACATGTACTTCGCCCACGCGGGCCGTGAGACGGACCGGCGGTACGGGCTCCCGCGGGGCGCCACCGAACGCAAGTGGGAGCGGTTCGACGAACGCTTCGACGCCACCCGGGAGCCCAACGAGTGCCACCGCTTCGGCTGGGTGGTCGAACTGGACCCGTACGACCCCGACTCGGTGCCGCGCAAACGGACGGCGCTCGGCCGGTTCAAGCACGAGGGCGCCCAACCCCGGCTCACCCACGACGGTCGCCCCGTGGTGTACCTCGGTGACGACGAACGCTTCGAGTACTTCTACAAGTTCGTCTCGTCGAAACGGATGCGCAAGGGCCGCTCACGGGCCGCCCGCGCACACAACCTCACCCTCCTGGACGAGGGCACCCTCTACGTCGCCCGACTCACCGGCGACAGCCCCGGCGAGGTCGACGGCAGCGGAATCCACCCGCAGGACGGCGAGTTCGACGGGACCGGCACCTGGATCCCGCTCGTCACCGGCGACGTGTCCCACGTCCCGGGGATGACGGCCGAGGAGGTCCACGTCTTCACCCGGCTCGCCGCCGACCGGGTGGGCGCCACCAAGATGGACCGCCCCGAGGACGTACAGCCCTCCCCGCGCACGGGCCGCGTGTACGTGGCGCTGACCAACAACAGCGAGCGGGGCAAACCCGGCAGACCCGGAGCGGACGAGGCCAACCCGCGCCACCTCAACAAGCACGGGCAGATCCTGGAACTCGTCGAGCACGGGAACGATCCGGCCCGCGACACGTTCGTCTGGCGCCTCTTCCTCGTCGCCGGGGACCCGCAGGACCCGGCCACCTACTTCGCCGGATTCCCCAAGGACCGGGTGAGCCCGATCTCCTGCCCCGACAACATCACCTTCGACCCCCACGGCCACATGTGGATCTCCACGGACGGCAACAACCTCGGCGTCAACGACGGCCTCTTCGGGGTCGCCACCCACGGCGAACGGCGCGGGGAGCTCAAGCAGTTCCTCACCGTCCCGGTCGGCGCCGAGACCTGCGGGCCCGTCGTGCAGGAACGCCGGGTGCTGGTCGCCGTCCAGCACCCCGGCGAGACGGACGGCGCCACGGCCGAACGGCCCGGGAGCACCTGGCCCGAAGGGCCGGGCACGCTGGTGCGCCCCGCGGTCGTGGCGGTGTGGCCCGAGGACGGCGGTCGCATCGGCAGGTGACCCAGGCCGGACGGCGCCCCGTCGTCTCGTATGCTCCGGGCCATGAGCGGTGGTGGGGATACCGGAAGACGGGTCATCGACGGGCGTTTCGCACTGGAGGCCCGGCTCGGCGGTGGCGGCATGGGCATGGTGTGGCGGGCCAGGGACCTGGTCCTCGATCGCGCCGTCGCACTGAAGGAGGTGCGCACCTCGGACCCGGACCTCGCCGAGTACGACCCCGAGGCGGCCCGGCTGCTGCGCGCCCGGGTGCTGCGCGAGGCCCGTGCACTGGCCCGCATCGAGCACCCGAACGTCGTCACCATCCACCACATCGTGGACAGTGATGGCGACGGCGGCGACACCCCGTACCCCTGGCTCGTGATGGAGCTGGTGACCGGCGGTTCGTTGCAGGACCGGCTGGGGCGCGGACCGATGGCGCCCGCCGAAGCGGCCGTCCTCGGCCGGGAGTTGCTGGCCGCGCTGCGCGCCGCGCACGCCGTCGGCATCCAGCACCGGGACGTCAAGCCCGCGAACGTCCTGCTGCGTCCGGACGGCCGGCCCGTCCTCACCGACTTCGGCATCGCCGCGATCCGCGAGTCGACGGTGCTGACCGCCACCGGGTCCATCATCGGGACGCCCGACTTCATGGCCCCCGAGCGGATCACCGGCGAGCACGGGGGGTCCGCGTCCGACCTGTGGTCGCTGGCGATGATGTTGTACGTGGCGGTCGAGGGCCACCATCCGCTGCGCCGGGCCACCACCCTCGCGACGCTCGCCGCGGTCCTCAACGAGGAGTTGCCGCCGCCGACCAGGGCCGGGGCGCTCACCCCCGTGCTGGCCGCCCTGCTGGTCAAGGACCCCGCCGCCCGCCCCGATCCGGACACCATGGACCGGATGCTCGCCGACGCCGCCGCCCGGGACACGGCGTACCCGGTGCACGGCACGGTGCCGTACGGGACCCCTCCGCCGCCCGCGGTGACGGGCACCGCACAAGGCCCCGCCACCTCGTACCGGCTCACGCCCCCGCCCGGCACCCCGCAGATCGGCACCCCGCCCACGGGCACCCCGCCCGGGAACCCGTACGCCCCTCCGCACGTCACCGCCGTCACCACGGGCACGGGCACCGCCACCGGGCCCGATACGCGGCGGCGACGGTCCCGCCGGATCGCGGTCGGGGCCTCCGCGCTGAGCACCCTGGTCCTGGGCGCCCTGCTGTGGCAGTTCCTGCCGCGACCGGGCGACGCCGGCGACGCCGGTGCCGACCCCGCCCGCAGCGCCCCGACCGGCGGGGGCACCACCACGGCCTCGCAGCCGCCGGCCGCCCCGGCCTCCGACGGGAAGCCGAAGCCGAAGAGCAGGGACCTGCTCACCCCCGACGGCATCCGGTTCGCGCTCGCGCGACTGCGCGAGGAGACCGGGTCCGACCGGGTCGGCGCCCTCACCGTCTATCCGGAGCACGTCTCCGCCACCGTCCTGCTCAAGGGCAGCGACCGGAAGTTCGACCGCTACCTGTACCGCGTCGACACGGGCGTGATGAAGCTGCCCGCGAGCGGCACCCTCCCGGGCAGTGACCGTCCGGTGTCGCTGCGGCAGTTCGACTGGGACGTCGTTCCGGGGCTGTTGAAGCGTGCGGAGAAGGACCTCAAGGTTGCGGAGCCGACCTCCCGCTACCTGATCGTCAACCCGCCCAGCACCGCCTTCGGCACCCCGACGAACCTGTCCGTCTACTTCGCCGACGAGTACGGCGGCGGATACCTCAAGGCCGACGTCAAGGGGAAGGTGATCAGCGTCCACCCCTCCGAGTCCTGACCCCGACCCGTACCCCTGCACCCCCCCGCACCACCTTGGGAGTCACCCGATGTCCGCACCGGACCCCGTCCCCGCCCCGACCACCGTGTCCGGAGGCGACGCCCGTGCCCAACGTGCCGGTGATGCACCGGAGTTCCTCGATTTCTGGCGGGAGCGGCACATCGGTTTCCTGTCGACCGCCCGCCCCGACGGCTCGCACCACCTGGTGCCCGTGGGCGTGACCTACGACCCCGACGCCGGGATCGCCCGGGTGATCTCCAGCGCCACCAGCCGCAAGGTGCGCAACGTGCTCGCCGCCGGGGCCGGGGCGCGGGCCTCCGTCGGCCAGGTGGACGGGCGCCGCTGGTCGACGCTGGAGGGGCCGGCCGTGGTCCGCGACGATCCGGAGTCCGTCGCGGACGCGGAGGCCCGGTACACCGAGCGCTACCGGACCCCCCGGGTCAACCCCCAGCGGGTCGTCATCGAGATCACCGTGGCCCGGGCCATGGGTTCGGTGCGCAGGACCGCCCCGGCGACCGCCACCCCCTGACCGGCCGCCCCGATCACTTTTCGCGGAAACGGCAACAATGTTTGCCCGTACCGGGACTCCCGGCGCAGGCTGCCGGTGGAGGTGATCGCGATGGGCGACACGAGGGATGACACAGGGAAGACGACCGGTGCGGGGTCGACGGGTCCGGGGACCTACGACGTGGTGGTCGTCGGGGGCGGGGCGGCCGGGCTGAGCGCCGCGCTCGTCCTGGCCCGGGCCCGCCGCCGGGTCGCGGTGGTCGACGCGGGGGAGCCGCGCAACGCACCGGCCGAGCACGCGCACGGATTCCTCACCCGCGACGGCACGCCCCCCGCGGAACTCCTCGCCCTGGGACGGGCGGAGGTCGCCGGGTACGGGGCCGAACTGCTCCGCGGCCGGGTCGAACACATCGAGCCCGGGTTCGTGGTCCGGCTGGACGGCGGCGCGGTGCTGCTCGCCCGCCGGGTCCTCGTCGCCACCGGGCTGCGCGACGAACTGCCCGAGCTCCCCGGGGTGCGGGAGCACTGGGGCGCCGGGGTGCTGCACTGCCCCTACTGCCACGGCCACGAGGTGCGTGACCAGCCCCTGGGGGTCCTCGGTACGGGGCAGGGCGCCGTCGCCCAGGCGCTGTTGCTGCGCCAGTGGTCGCCGGACGTGGTGCTGTTCGCGCACACCCTGCGGCTGTCCGAGGACGACCGGGAACGGCTGGACGCCCGCGGGGTGCGCATCGTGGCGGGCGAGGTCAAGGCCCTCACCTCCGAGGGCGGGCGACTGTCCGGGGTGGAACTGGCGGACGGCCGGACGGTGCCGCGGACGGCGGTCTTCGTCTTCCCCCGCATGGTGCCGCGGGACGAACTGCTGACCCGGCTCGGCTGCGTCCGGGACGAGGGGGGACCGGTCCCGGTCGGGCCGTCCGGTCGGACCGCGGTGCCGGGGGTGTGGGCGGTCGGCAACGCGGTCGACCCACGGGCCCTCCTGGTGACGGCGGCGGGCGCGGGCGCCGCGGCGGCCTTCGAACTCAACCACGACCTGGTCGCCGAGGACACGGAGGCCGCCGTCCTGGCGGCACGCGCCGCGGACGGTGGAGTGCCCCCGGGCGGGTGACCAGCGGTTCCGGTTCCGTTGCGGTCCCGGTCCCGTTCCGGGGGCGGCCGGGCTCGGCGGCCCGGTCGGTCAGCGGCCTTCCGCGTGGAACGCCGCCGGCCGGTCGTGGCCCCGGGTGCGGTAGCTGCCCCCCTGGAGGGTGACGACCTCGGCGTGGTGGACCAGTCGGTCCAGCAGGGCGGTGGTCACGGGGGTGTCCCCGAAGACCTCCGTCCAGCGGGCGAACGGCTTGTCGCTGGTGACGACGACGGACGTCCGCTCGTACCGGTGGGAGACCAGCCGGAACAACAACTGCGTCTCGTCCGGGGTGAACGACACGTACCCGATCTCGTCCACGACGATCACCGGGTACCGGTCGAGTCGGGCGATCTCCTCGGTGAGCCGTCCCGCGGAACGGGCGGCGGCGAGCCGGGCGGCCCACTCCGCGCCCGTGGCGAACAGCACCGCGTGCCCCGCGCGGCAGGCCCGTACGCCGAGGGCGACGGCGAGGTGGGTCTTGCCGGTGCCGGGCGGGCCGAGGAACACCGCGTTGGCGCGGTCGTCCACGAAGCCGAGGGTGCCCAGGCGGGCGATCGTCTTCCGTTCCTGGGGCCGCTGTTGGTCACCGGCGAAGTCCTCCAGCGTCTTGCGGGAGGGGAAGCCGGCGGCGTGGAGACGGTCCTCCGCGGTGGCGGGGACGGGCGCGTCCGCACGGTCGCGGGAGGAACCCTGCGGGGGGATGGTGCTCCGGCGGGTCGCGGCCGCCGGGCGGACGGCGTGGGCGTCTTCCGGGTGGCCGCCGGCCGCCGGCGCGTCCGGACCGGTCTGCCGGACCGTCCACGGGGACGGGTCAAAGGGGCCGGGGACGCCGTCCGCCACCGGTTCGACGGGCCTGGTGTGATCCGCCGGCGTCGGGCGCTTCCCGTAGGTCTTGCGGGGGTGGGCCCGGCGCCGCGCGTCCCCGTCGTCGGGCCCGTGGTCGTCGCCGTAGCCGTAGCCGTGGTCACCGCCGTCGTCGTGACCGGGGTCTTGGCGGTTGTGGGACTCCATCGGGCCCGACATGTAGGCGAGGATCGCCGCCGACAGGATGAACGCCATGTGGATCACCGTCCCCCACAGCAGCGAGTGCTGCGAGGTGTGGGCGACGTCCACGAACATCTGGAGCAGGTGCACCGAGGAGATGCCCACGATGGCGGTCGCGAGCTTCACCTTGAGGACGTTGGAGTTGACGTGGGACAGCCACTCCGGCTGGTCGCGGTGGCCCTGGAGACCGATGCGGGAGACGAAGGTCTCGTACCCGCCGACGATCACCATGATGAGCAGGTTGGCGATCATCACGACGTCGACCAGCTTCAGCACGGCGAGCATGACGTGCGTCTCGTCGGCCTGCCCGCTCATGATGTGGGCGATCAGGTGCCACAGTTCGTTGAAGAATTTGTAGACGTAGACGCCCTGCGCGGCCACCAGCCCGAAGTACAGGGGGGCTTGGAGCCAGCGGGTGGCGAACAGCGCGTAACCGATGTAGGAGGCGGCGTAACTCCTGACGTCCGTTTTGGACGACGCGGACGTGGCGGGACCGAGCAACGGCATCTCCCGGGGTGGTGTGGGGGTGTGGCGATCGGCGGGGGAACCGACCGCGTACACGCTTCCAACGACCCGATGGAGCGGTGCGTCACCGCTGTTGTTCTCGTGGACGGTGTGCTAGGCGGCGCACATCTTCGTGTCGCCCTGCACCTTCTTCACTCCCTTGGGGGGCTTGTTCGACGGTTTGATCGGGATGCCCGGCCCCTTGAAGTCGGCACCGAGCGTCAACGTCATGGGGTCCTTCGAGGTCGCGTCCGGTCCCGTCCGCGGCTTGAGGGCCTTCGCGGGGAGCCCCATCAGATCGGCAACCGCACGGGCCTGCGCCACCTGGTCGGGGGTGTACGCCAAGGTCGTCTTCGCCGCCTTCGCGGGCGCGTTGCTCTTGTTGGCGGCGCCGGCCACGCCCTGCGCGTCCACCAGCCAGGTGACGGTGGTGCTGGCGGCGCCCACCAACTCCCCGCCGTTGTACACGTCGACGCTGATCTCCGAGGGCTTCGCGCGAGGGCCCTTCAGCACGGCGTCCTGCTTGCTCTTGGCGGCCTTCTCCTTCTTCTTGACCTCCGTCAACGACACGTCGTTCTTGAGGACGTCGAAGATCTGCGGCGCGCGGTTGGGGTCGAGGACGACGGTGATCGGGGTCTTCTCCGCCGGGTTGTCGATCACCGGGACGGTGGTGAAGCTGATGTTCTTCAGGTCGATGCGGCCCAATTCCTTGGCGAGCGCCGTGAGTTTGGGGACGGTGCCGATGCCGGTGTCCACGGTGAGGTTCTTCGTCATGGCGTCCGCGAGCGAGAACATCTTCGTCGGGCTGTCGAGGAAGTCGCTCTTCGCCTTGCGGATCACCGAGGCCACGAACTTCTGCTGCATCTCGATGCGGTCGAGGTCGCTGCCGTTCTTGGTGGCCGCGCGGCTGCGGACGAAGGCGAGCGCGTCCTCGCCCTCGATGGTGTGCGACCCGGCCCCCAGGTTGAGCTTGGCCTTCACGTCCCGCACCGGATTGTCCAGGCAGACCTCCACGCCGTTGAGCGCGGAGGTCAGGGTCTTGACGGCGTTGAAGTCCACCATCATGAAGTGGTCCAGCTCCAGTCCGGTGATCTCCGCGACCGTCCGCATGGTGCACCCCGGGTCCCGCCCCTCCTGTCCGAAGGAGTTGTTGAAGCGGGTGCCCGGGGTGCCGGGTATGACCTCCTCGGACCCGTCCGGCTGCTTGGTCGGGCAGTCCGGTATGTCGGTGATGAGGTCGCGGGGGATGCTCAGCGCGGTCGCGTTCGTCCGGTCGGCGGCCACGTGGAACAGGAACGTGGTGTCGGCGTGGCCCGCGCTGCCCTTGTCCCCGTAACCGGCGTTCCCCTTGCCGGTGCGCTTGTCGGTGCCGAGGACCAGGATGTTCAACGGGCGCCCCGACAGCTTCTTGTTGCCGCTGCCGGCGTCCCCGATGTCGACGGTGTCGATGTTGCCGCCGAGCCGCTCGTAGAGGTAATAGGCGCCGGCGGAGGTGCCCACCAGCACCACGCCCAGGATTCCGCCGGTCCACATCAGGACCTTCTTCTTCCGCGACTTCTTCGGCTTGCGCCCCCGCCGGCCGCTCGCCTCCGCGGCGTTCTCGTCGCCACGGGAGCCCGGCGCGGACGGCTGTGCGGAACGGGACCGGGACCGGTTGCGGCTGCGGGAGCCGCCGGAACGATTCCCCACCCGCGTCCGGCCACCGTCGGCATCGGCATCGGCATCGTCCGCGGCATCGGCGTCGTTGTCGGAGGCGTCGTACCTGCGGTCGTCCGCGTCGACCCCGGCGCCCTCGTCGTTGCGCCGCCCCCGCCGGCCCCTGCCGCCCCGCTCGGCCCGCTCGTCTTCGTAGCGGTCGCCGTAGTCGTCGGGCTCACCGAAGGGGGCGCCCGGCTCCTCGTACGTGTCGTTCCTGCGCCGCCGGCCCCGCTGCCCGGGGAGCGGTCGGTCGGGGGCCGGGGCACCGCTGTGTCCCCCCCGGTCTGCGGGTGGCTCCTGTGCGTCGTCGAGGCGTAGCTCGTACGCGCCGGTCTGCGGGTTGCGTACCCACAGGTCCGCGGCGTCGAACCCGTCCTCGTCCGCCCCTCCACGATGGTGCGCGTTCATACCTCGCCTGGCTCCTCTGCGCTGTCCTGTGCGGCGCTCTCCCCCCGAGGAGATGCCGGGGACACCATGACGGTTGTGCGGAACCGAGGAAGCCGTGGTTCCCACCCGGTGGGGGACCCCCCTCCGATGCGGTTCCACCGTTTCTCTTCCGTGACCTTTTGCCCCTGCCGGAAGTATCAGAGCGTGTCACGCGCTTCGGGAGGCGTGTCGAGGTGTGTCTTACGTGAGAAACGCAACGCAAGGAAAGTGCTTTTTTCCTACAACCTTTCACCGACCGAGCGAATGCCTGTTCCCCCCGCTGGTCGGCGAGGTTTCCTATGAGCGCTCTGTCACGATTCGCCGGCCGTGCTCGGCGCATCCGAGGAGGTCGGAGGGTCAGGCGTCCCGGTTCAACAGCGCGGTGTGCCGCTCTCGCGCCACGGCGAGCAGTCGTTCCGCGAGGCGGTGCCTGGTCCTGCCCCGCGTCTTCACCGCGTGACAGTTGGGGCAGAGGGCGATCATCCCGGCGGGGTGGTCCCGCCCCCCGTCCGCGAGCGGGTCCACGTGATCGATCTCCAGGATCGCCGTTCCCCGGTCGGTCACGTCCACCGGCTGCCCCGGGCACCCGGGGTTCTCGCAACGGCCCTCGCTGCGTTCGAGCACCGCTCGGCGGGCCGAGGCCGAACGCACCGGGCGGCTCGTCGTCCGGTCCGTGCGGCGGCCGTGCCGCTCCGCTTCCCCGCCCTCGACGAGCCGACAGAGGCGTTCGTAGTTCGCGGCCAGGACGAGCGGGTCGCGGGGCGCGGCCGGGGCCTCCTCGTAGATCGGTATGACCGGTATGACCGGCCCGGTCGGCATGACGGGTACGGCGGGACCGGCAGGTGCGTCGGGGCCGGGCGCGGGGTCGAGGTCGTCGGCCATGCGGTCGCCGTCCAGCCCGACGTCCGCCAGCAGCGGTGCGTGGTCCAGATCGCCGAAGTACGTGGCCAACAGGTGGTCGACGGCCCGCAGCCGGGCCAGACCGGACCGGCGCACCAGGTCGTGCACCGGTGCGACGAGGCCACTGGTGGGGCGCTGTCGGGTGAACCACGCCTTGAGCTCCGCGTCGCCGTGCGCGGGGGGTACGGGGCCCTCGACGTCGGCCATGTCCCACAGTTTGGCCCGGTGGAGCGCGGCCAACGGGTACTCCGGGCGGTTGCGCTGGTGCGGGCGGCCGTGGGCTGCGAGCAGGGGTTTCAACCGCTCGTCGGTGCTCGTCCACGGCAGCAGCCGTTGCCCGTCGTTGACGGCGCGGCCGATGGCCCAGAGCAGGGTGAGCGGCTGGTACCGCGAGGGCCCGTCCACGGGGTGGTGACTCACCTTCAGACGGGTGACGAGGGCCATCAGCTCCTCCTCGCCGAACGACGCCCGCACGACCTCGAACCCCAACGCCCGCAGTACTCGGACGGCGTGGTCCGCCCCGCCGGAGAGGTCCCGTGCCCGCAGCGGCCGGCGCCCGGGGAGGAAGCCGTGGGCCGCACCGAGCACGGCCTTGGAATCGTAGGACCGGCCCTCGTGCACCAGCAGGTACGTGCGGGCGCGCTGGAACCCGTACCGGTCGAGGAACGCGTCACGGCCCAGGCGGTCGTACTCCGCCAGGGCCTGGAGGACCTCGGTTCGGGTCACCTCGCTCTGCGCCATGGGAGAACCGTAGGCCCGACCACTGACATCGACGCCCGTGTGCCCCTACGCCCCCGTGTCCTTGCGGGCCCGGTCACTTCGCGTCGGCGTAGCACTCCACCGCCGCCGTGGTGAACGGGAAGCGCACGGGGGTCGGACCGAAGGTGAGGTGGGCGGCGGTGGCGGCGGCGTCCCGGATCGCCGCCGTGACCCGGGGGACCTCCTCCGCGGGGCAGTGCACGATGACCTCGTCGTGCTGGAAGAACACCAGCTCGGCCCGGAGGTCGGCGCAGGCGGCGCGCAGGGCGGCCAGGAGCAGCAGGGTCCAGTCCGCCGCACTGCCCTGGACCACGAAGTTGCGGGTGAAGCGGCCCCGGGCGCGGGTGTTGGTCGAGGCGTAGCCGGGGGTGAATCCGCCGTCCCCGGTGGTGTCCGGCTCGTCCGGCTTGTTTGCGGGTTGGGGCAGGCCCGCCTCCTCCAGGTCCGCGTCACCGGAGCCCGCCGCGGGGGGACAGGTCCGGCCCAGCCAGGTGCGGACGAGCCGGCCCTCCTCGCCGGCGCGGGCCGCCCGGTCCACGTACTCCACCGCCTTCGGGAACCGGCGCCGCAGCGCGGCGAGGTTCTTCAGGCCGTCGCCCGAGGTCTGGCCGTAGATCGCGCCGAGGACGGCGAGCTTCGCCTGTTCGCGGTCGCCGGCGAAGGCCCGCTCCGACACCTCCTGGTACAGGTCGGTGGGCCGGCCGGCGACCTCCATCAGACCGGGGTCGCGGGAGATCGCGGCCAGCACCCGGGGCTCCATCTGGTCGGCGTCGGCCACCACCAGGCGCCAGCCGGGGTCGGCGACCGCGGCGCGGCGGATCACCTTGGGGATCTGGAGGGCGCCGCCGCCGTTGGTGACCCAGCGGCCGGTGACCGTGCCGCCGGGCAGGTACTCGGGGCGGAACCGGCCGTCGCGCACCCAGTCCGCCAGCCACGACCAGCCGTGCGCCACATGGATGCGGTACAGCTTCTTGTACTCGATGAGGGGCCGCACCGCGGGGTGGTCGACCTCCTCCAACTCCCAGCGCCGGGTGGACCGCACCTTCGTGCCCGCCCGGGCGAACGCCTTCACCACGTCCGCCGGGAGGTCGGGGCGCACCCGGTGTCCGAACGCGGCCGACACCTCGTCCGCCAGTTCGGCCAGGCGCCGCGGCTCCCCGCCCGCGTACCGCTCGCCGAGCAGTTCGTGCAGCACCTCGCGGTGGACGTCGGCGCGCCAGGGCAGGCCCGTCGCGTTCATCTCGGAGGCGACCAGCGTCCCCGCCGACTCGGCCGCGGTGAGCAGTCGCATCCGGTCCGGGTGGGCGGTGGCGGCGTGGCGGCGCTGCTGCTCGGCGTACACCTCCAGGAGGGCCGTCAGCGGCAGGAGTGCGGGCCGCGGCTC
Source organism: Streptomyces sp. NPDC059816 (assembly GCF_042732055.1). Taxonomy (NCBI): domain Bacteria; kingdom Bacillati; phylum Actinomycetota; class Actinomycetes; order Kitasatosporales; family Streptomycetaceae; genus Streptomyces; species Streptomyces sp. NPDC059816. The sequence goes on along the minus strand of NZ_JBHWIQ010000001.1, from coordinate 88,614 downwards.
GAACAGTGAGGACTGTGCGCCGGGTTCCGCCGAGCGTTGCGGGGGGTCGGGCGGGACGGGGTGGCCGTGCAGCCGGGCCCAGGCCGCCGCGGCCGAACGGGGTTCGCCGAGGCGGCCCTCGTGCCCGAGGAGCAGCGCTTCGGCTGCTTCGACGTCGTAGCACCGGGGCACGTGCACCCCGGCGGCCAGGAGTCGGGGGTGGACCTCGGTGGTCGAGCGCCAGATCCACCGGGTCACCGAAGGGCGGGACCGCACGGCGGTCACCATGTCCGACTCGTGCACGGGCTCGGCGGCGGGCAGCCCGTCGTCGCCGAGGGGGACCAGCTCCGCGCCGCCGTCCTCGGTCGGCGCCAGGGCCCACCGTTCGATCACGTTTCGATTCTGGCACCACCCACTGACAACACTGACAACAGTGGTGACGCCGGGTCTCGACGGAAAAAGACTGTCCACAGGGTGTGGATAACTTTCCGGAAGGAGGAGCGGTCGAGGGGTTCGGCCGTCGGGGCTGCGACCAACCTGCGTCGGGGCTGCGACCATCCTGGTGAGCGGTCGCGACCGGGACGACCGCCAGAAGGAGGCACCTCGATGGTCCAGCGCACGGCGGGGGCGCGTCGATGACGACGGGACGCGACCGGCCCCGGGGTCGATCCGCGGGCCGCGGTGCCGGTTCGGCGGCCGACGGCCAACGGGGCCAGGGCATCGGGCCGGACGGCGACGACGTGGTCAGCCGGGCGTTCGCTGCGGCCCTGTACGTCGACGGGGACGCCGGCCTGGACGCCGGGGCCTCGCTGCTCGCCGCCGCTCCGGACGCCGACCCCGAACTCGTGCGTAGGGGGCGGGAGTTCGTCAGCGGTGCCTGGCGTCGCGGCTGGCAGCCGGCCGATGTGGTGCGGTGGGTGCGCCGGGAGCTGGACGAGCCGCACGTCCGCCTCGCGGTCCGCCTCGTCCTGGGCGAGACCGCGCGCTACGAACGGTTGCCGCCGCGCTGGGACGAACAGCTGAGCGCCCTGGACGAGGCGGACGGCGCGGGGGCGGACCCGGTGGCCGGCGGGGCTGCGCGTTCGCTGCGCGACCACCCGGACCGCTTCTCGTGGGCCACCGCCGTCCTGGAGCTGTACCGGCTGCTGCTGCGGCTGCCCGCGATCGAGCCGGTCGGGCCCGTCCCCGGGGACCCGCTGCCCGCCCCCGTGGCCGGGGAGCCGAAGGCGCTGGGGCGGATCAGGGCGCTGCTGGCGAAGGCGGAGGCGACGACGTTCCCCGAAGAGGCGGAGGCGCTCAGCGCGAAGGCCCAGGAGCTCATGGCGCGACACAGCGTGGACGAGGCCCTGTTGGCGTCCCGCACCCGGGCGAAGACGGCGCCCGGGGCCTGTCGGATCGGGGTGGACGCCCCGTACGAGACGGCGAAGGCCGTGTTGCTGGACACCGTCGCCACGGCCAACCACTGCCGTGCCGTCTGGAACGGCGAGCTGGGTTTCTCCACGGTGGTCGGCTTCGCCTCCGACCTGGACGCGGTCGAGCTGCTGTACACCTCGCTGCTGGTCCAGGGGACGACGGCGATGACCCGTGCGGAGGCCGGGCAGCGGGCCGCCGGACGGAAACGGACGAAGACCTTCCGTCAGTCGTTCCTCGCCGCCTACGCCCACCGGGTGGGCGACCGCCTCACGGTGACCGCCCGCCGGGTCACCGCCGAGGCGCCGGACTCCCTGCCGGTGCTCGCGGCCCGCGAGGTGGCCGTGACCGACCACGCGGAGCGGTTGTTCCCGCGGACCACCAGCACCCGGCTGCGGGGCGTGACGGACGAGGCGGGCTGGCACGAGGGCACCCGGGCGGCGGACGAGGTGTCCCTCGGGGAGCGCGGCCGGGCGGTGGACCGGCGCCGCGACTGACTGCCGCACGGGCCCCGGGCGCGGACGTGCGACGGCCCCGGAGGTGAGCGCTCCGGGGCCGTCGTGGTGCGGCGTGAGCCGAGGTCAACGCGGTGCGCGCCGCCCGTACCGGCGCTCGAAGCGCTCCACGCGCCCCGCGGTGTCGAGCACGCGCGCGGTGCCGGTGTAGAAGGGGTGGCTGGCGCTGGAGATCTCCACGTCGACCACCGGGTAGGTGGCGCCGTCCTCCCAGACGACCGTCTTGTCGCTGGTCGCGGTGGACCGGGTGAGGAAGGCGTGGCCGGCGGCCCGGTCGCGGAAGACGACCGGCCCGTACGGGGGGTGGATGGTGGGCTTCATGGCGGTACCTGTGTCCTTCCCGGGACGACGGGGTGTGCCCGGTTGCCATGGGGCTACGGGGCCGGGTCTGCGGTGTCGGTCAGCGCTCCTCGCGGAACGACACGTGGCGGCCCGCGACCGGGTCGAACTTGCGCAGTGAGAGTCGGTCGGGGTCGTTCCGCCGGTTCTTGCGGGTCACGTACGTGTAGCCGGTGCCCGCCGTGGACCTGAGTTTGATGATCGGACGGAGTTCGTTGCGAGCCATGCCGCTACTGTACTGAAAATGAATACCGTTTTCAAGTATGCTGCGATCCGTACCCGCCTCGCGCTCGCTCCGTACGGTCGCGCAGTGCGCCGCCTCGCAGGTCAGCCCGTGCGTCGCCCCGCGCCCGGGGGCTCGCCGTCGGTCCGGTCGGCCCGCTGCACCGGCTGAGTTCCCGCGGGCAGCACGTCCTTCCCGCCGTCCAGGGCGCTGCCGAAGTCCTCCAGGGCCGCCAGCAGCAGCCGGGCCCCGTGCCGCACGTACTCCTCGGCGCGTGCGGGCCCCGTCCCCGGTACGTCGGGGGGCGCGCCGAGCGCCGCCCGCAGGGGCTCCCAGTCGGGGACCCGTCGCTCGCGCACCGCCCGGGCCGCCCCGTCCACGGTGGTGCGCAGCACGTCGGCGAGGTGCGCGGCCTCCGGTACGGGGGTGCTGCCGCGCTCCGGGAGCAGCGCCTCCAGCAGGATCGCCGCCCGGCCGACCCGGGCCAGCGCCTCCTCGGCGGCCTCGGTCCGTTCGGGTGCCGGGCCCCGGTGCCGCACGGGCTCGACGGCGGCCCGTTCCACCGAGTCGTGCCACGCGGCGCGTGCCGTGCGGGCGTCGCGCAGCGCTTCCCGCACCCGCTGGCCCGGGTCGCCGCTGCGGGCCAGCGGCCGGGCCGGTTCCCCCGGCCCGGCCGGGACCGCGTACCGCTCCAGGACGGTCGCGGCGTACCGGCCCACCGCGGTGAGCCAGTCGGCGAGCCGGTAGCGCAGCCGGGGCGTCTCCCAGGCCGGGTAGAGCGCGTACGACAGCATCGCGAGCAGCCCGCCGAACAGGGTCAGCAGCACCCGTTCCGGCACCGTCTGGGTCCAGCCCTCGCCGCCCATGCCGAGCAGCAGGACGACGTACGCGGCGACGCACGCCTGTGCGGCGAACTGTCCGGTGCGCAGCAGCAGGTACATCAGCCCGGCGCACAGCACGGCGAGCGCCCCGAGGGCGAGGCTGCCGGGCCGGGCCGACTGCACCAGTGCGGTGGCCAGCGCCACCCCGAGCAGGGTGCCGCCGAACCGGCCTACGGCCCGTACGTACGTCTGGGAGAAATCGGGGCGCATCACCATCACGGAGGTCAGCGGGGCCCAGTACCCGTGCCCCAGGTCGAGGAGGGCCCCGGCCAGGTACCCGACGCAGGTGACGACGGTGACCCGGATCGCGTGCCGCAGGACGGGGGAGCCCCGTCGCAGCTCGCGGCGCACGGTGGCGACGGCCGCGGGGGCGAGTTCCGTCAGCGAGGGCCGCACCAGCGCACCCCGGTCGCCCCCTTGGGCGGGTGCGGTGTCCGTGCCCGCGCCGGCCGCGACCTGCGCCATCTCGTCCAGCAGCGCACCGAGCCGGAGCGCGGCCCGCCGGGCCGGCCCGGACAGCAGCGCACCGGTGTCGGGGGTGCGGAACGCGGCCACCGCCCAGGCCGGCACGTGCACCGGGGCGGCGCTGCGGACGGCGTGCGCGGTGGCGTCCAGGACGGCGCCGGCGGCGGCGAGCAGTTCGCGCACCCGGTCCCGCCCGGGCCCCTGCGCGGGCACCCCGAGCGCCGGGTCGGCCAGTGCGGCGAGTACCGGGCGGACGCGTTCCGCCAGGGGGCGGGTGCCGTGCAGCTCGGCGGGGCGGCGGCGGGCCTGTCGGGCGGTCACCGCGGCGGCGGCCCTCGCCTCCATCAGGGGGCGCGGGTCGAAGGGGGCCACGGGGTCGTTCCGCAGGCGCCGCGCGTAGTCCGCCACGGCGGCGAGCGCGTCCGCGAGGGCGTCGCGCTGGGCGCCCCACCGGCGGATCGGGAAGAGCACCAGCAGCGCCGCCTGCACCAGCCCGCCGAGGACCATCATCGCGGCGTGCAGGGCCGCTTGGGCGACCGAGGTGGGCAGGGTGATGGTGATCAGCATGATCGCCACGTTGGTGGAGGCGATCAGCCCGATGGTGGGGCCGACCGCCCAGGTCAGACCGGCGAGGAAGGTCCAGGCCGCCAGCAGCGCGAGGAACAGCCCGAGGTGCGGCCGGGTGACGTACCCGAGGAAGCTGGAGACGGCGAGGCTCGCGCCGGAGACGACCGCCAGTTCGGGGCTCGGGCGCCAACTGCGCTGGAAGGTGGCGATGGCCGCCTGGAACGCCCCGAAGGCGGAGCTCACGGCGGCGACGGGTCCCAGGGTCCACAGCCCGAGGGCGATGACCAGGGCGAGCCCACCGGCGGCGCGCAGCGCAAGGAGCGGTTCCAGCCGTTTCCGCTCGATGGTCAACCCGGATCGGGCGGACACCCGCAGTGCCCGGAGCCAGCTCACGGCCACAGGATAGGGAGGCCGCCGCCGGGCACGGCGCAACAGGATCGGGCCGGGCCGCGTCTTGTCCCACGAGTGGAGGTGACGCGAATTCGGCCTGCGGTGGTGGTGCCCGGCCCTCGATCATGGATATCGGGTGACGTATGCATGTCAGATGGGGTGACGGCCGTCCGATGGGCGGTGGCACCCCCCTCGATCGACGGGTCGGAACATGATCATGGTCCGTAGTCGTGACACCACCCCGCGTGCACGTGCATATGCTTGCGCGCGTGCACGTGAAACACAGCTATGATCCGGGTCAGTTGACCGTTGCAGCAAACGCCACTTCAGCCTCTGCGCCACTGGGAGCGACCCGTGCATGACGTGTCCAACGGCATGGCCGCCACACAGCTTCAAGGGGTGGTGTGGCAGAAGAGCCGGCACAGCAACTCGCAGGGGTCCTGTGTGGAGTTCGCCCGGCTGCCGGACGGGGCGGTCGCGATGCGCAACTCCCGTTTCCCCGACGGCCCCGCGCTGGTCTACACGCGCGCGGAGATCGAGGCGATGCTGCTGGGCGTCAAGGACGGCGAGTTCGACCACCTGGTAGCGGGTTCCTGACCTTCCGCGCACGGTTCGCCGCCGCGCGGAACGGGAGTTCGGCGCGGTGGGTGGCGTCCCCGTCGACGTGTGCGGACGGAAAGCGAACCGTCCGCGCGGTGCGCGTGCTTTGGTGCGTTCCGCTGCGCGTGCGCGGTTGCTTCGCGCAGTTCCCCGCGCCCCTGATCGGGCGCGTCCTGCTGCGGGTACGCGGTCCCGTGCGGGTGCGCCCCGATAGGGGCGCGGGGAACTGCGCGGGTGAGGGTCACGGACCGCACCGGAGCCTTCAGAGGCGGAACAGCGCCCAGACGACCTTGCCGCCCGGTGCGGCGGTCAGCGGGTGCCACCCCCAGCTGTCGCTGAAGGAGTCCACCAGGAACAGTCCGCGCCCCGACTCGGCGGCGAACTCCTCGGGATGGTCACCGTCCCCCGGACCCGCGGCACCCAGCAGCCCCGAGTGGCCGGGGACGGGCGTCGCGTCGCTCGGATCGCGCACCGCGCACACCAACCGCTGCGTCCAGCGCATCAGATGGAGCCGCACCGGAAGAACTTCTCCGGGGCGGGCGTCCTGCGGAAGCGCGTGGCGCATCGCATTGGTGACGAGTTCCGACACGACCAGACAGACGTCGTCGAAGCGTTCGTCCGCGCGCCACTCGGTGAGCGTGCGCCGGGTGAACCGCCGCGCTTCGCCGACCGCCTCGTAACGGGCGGACAGCGCACACGAGGTGGCGCTGGACACCGCCGTCGGGTCGATGGGGGGAAGCCCCTGCCTTAACGGCTCCAGCATGGTCGATCCGTTCGTCCCCATGCGAGGCACTCCCGTGGATTCGCGGCCGTGGCGGTACTCCGGTTGCTCGGTGGTGCGTCGACCATGGTTCCCAATGCGTACAGCAGATGCAAGGGCAGATGCACGTGCACGAGCCGGTTTTGGACTGGACCATATGCCTTGGCAACGATTTCTTCCGCGTACTTCTCGTCGTGCCCCCGCGCCCGCTTTCCCCTTTCCGTAACCGAATGAGTACGGGCTGGAAGGTTTTAGTGGCAGACTTCGCCACCTGAAGACGTTGGGGAGGCTGACGAAGTGACCGCAGGCGAGTCATGGGGAGACCCCCAGGGCCAGAGCGCCGGGGGTGGCTCGGTGGTGCGCCGCATCCTGCTGGGTTCGCAACTCAGGCGCCTGCGGGAGTCGCGCGGGATCACCCGGGAGCGGGCCGGGTACTCGATTCGTGCCTCCGAATCGAAGATCAGCCGCATGGAGTTGGGACGGGTGAGCTTCAAGGCCAGGGATGTCGAGGACCTGCTGACCCTCTACGGAGTGACCGACGACGCGGAGCGCGGGCCGCTCCTCGCCCTCGCCAAGGAGGCCAACGTCACGGGCTGGTGGCACAGTTACTCGGACGTGCTGCCGGGCTGGTTCCAGACGTACGTGGGACTGGAGGGCGCCGCTTCGCTGATCCGCGTCTACGAGGTGCAGTTCGTCCACGGTCTGCTCCAGACCGAGGCGTACGCGCACGCCGTGGTGTCGCGCGGCGGGGCGAGCCGGGCGGACGTCGACCGCCGGGTGGCGCTGCGCCTGGAACGGCAGAAGGTGCTGGTGGCCGAACGCCCCCCGACCTTCCACGTGGTGCTGGACGAGGCGGCGTTGCGCAGGCCGTACGGGGACCGCCAGGTGATGCGCGGCCAACTCCAGCACCTCATCGAGGTGTCGGAGCGGCCCAACGTCACCCTCCAGGTGATGCCGTTCAGCTTCGGCGGGCACGCCGGCGAGAGTGGCAGTTTCACGATGTTGAGCTTCCCCGAGTCGGACCTCTCCGACGTGGTGTACCTGGAACAGCTCACCAGTGCCCTCTACGTCGACAAGCCGGACGAGGTCACACAGTACGCAAACGTCATGGAACAGCTCACGGCGGACAGCCCCGGTCCGTCGGACACCCGGGACCTGCTCCGTGGACTGCTCCAATTGTCGTAAGACACCAGTACGATGACGTCTCAGACGTCTCATCGGGCACCGGCGCCCGCGCATGCCTTCTGCGGTTGGGGATCGTATGTCCTTCTTCACTGACCTGGCCCACCAGTTCATCGACGGTGAGTGGCGGACGGGCAGCGGTTCCTGGGACATCATCGACTTCAACCCGTACAACGGCGAGAAGTTGGCCTCCCTGACCGTCGCCACGCGCGTCGAGGTCGACGCCGCCTACCGGGCCGCCGAGCGGGCCCAGCCGGCGTGGGCCCAGGCCGGCCCCTACGCGCGTCGCGGGGTGCTGGAGCGGGCGCTGCGGATCACCGAGGACATCGAGGGCGAGATAGTCGAGGCGATCATCGACGAACTCGGCGGCACCCGGGCCAAGGCGGAGCACGAGGTGCACCTCGCCAAGGAGTTCCTGCGCGAGGCGATCCACCTGGCCATGCGTCCCGAGGGGCAGATCCTGCCCTCGACGGAGCAGAGCAGGGAGAACCGCCTCTACCGCGTCCCGGTGGGCGTCGTCGCCGTGATCAGTCCGTTCAACTTCCCCTTCCTGATCACCCTCAAGTCCGTTGCACCCGCGATCGCCCTGGGCAATGCGGTGGTGATCAAGCCGAACCAGAACACCCCGGTGGTCGGCGGCGGGTTGATCGCCCGGATCTTCGCCGAGGCCGGGCTGCCGGCCGGGCTGCTGAACGTCCTGGTGACCGACATCGCGGAGATCGGTGACGCGCTGCTGGAGCACCCGGTGCCCAAGGTGGTGTCGTTCGCCGGATCGGACCGGGTGGGCCGCCACGTCGCCGCCGTCACCGCGAGCCACCTCAAGCGCTGCGTCCTCGAACTCAGCGGCAACAGCGCCCTGGTGGTGCTGGACGACCTCGACGAACAGGGCCTCGACTACGCCGTGGACGCGGCGGTGTTCAGCCGCTACGTCTACCAGGGCCAGGTCTGCATGGCGGCCAACCGCATCCTGGTGGACCGCAGGTTGGAGCCCGAGTTCACCCGGCGGTTCCTGGCCCGGGTGCGTGCGCTGCGCGTCGGTGACCCGCGCGATCCGGCGACCCACATCGGCCCGGTGATCAACGACTTCCAGGCGGAGGCCCTCGGCAACCTGGTGGACCAGGCGCTCGCCGAGGGGGCCACCGCGCTGGTGCACGGTTCCACGGTGGGCAACCTGGTGGAGCCGACCGTCCTCACCGGCCTGCCCGCGGACTCCCCGCTGCTGCGGCAGGAGGTCTTCGGCCCCGTCGCCCTGCTCATCCCCTTCGACGGGGAGGACGAGGCGGTCCGGATCGTCAACGACACCCCCTACGGGCTCGGCGGGGCCGTGCACACCGCCGACGCCGAGCGCGGGGTGGCGTTCGCCCGGCGCGTCGACACGGGCATGTTCCACGTCAACGGGAGCACCATCCAGGACGATCCGCTGGTCGCCTACGGCGGCCAGAAGCACTCGGGGCCCGGCCGGTTGGGCGGCGAGGCGACGATCGAGGCGTTCACCACCTGGAAGTGGATCTCCGTACAGCGCGAACGCCCCCCGTTCCCGTTCTGAACCATCCCCCCGCGTCCGCGTCGGCTGCTTCGCCTCCCTGACTCATTTAGGACCGTGGCTGACCTCATGGCTGCCTAGTGTGGGAGATGTCCAGCAGGAACGGCATCACTCGGAGGCGGCACTCATGGTCACTCATGTATCTGCGGAAGCCCACGGCGACGAGCGCGGTGCGCTCCTCGCCTTCGTGGAGGCCCAGCGCGGGGCGCTGCGGCGCGCGGTGCTCGGCCTCACCGACGAGCAGGCGGCCCGCGTCCCGAGCGCCAGTGAACTCTCGCTGTCGGGGCTGGTCAAACATGCCGCCGGAGCCGAGTTGTCGTGGTTGCGGATGGCCCAGCAGCGCCCGAACGAGCAGATCAAGACCGAAGAGGACTGGCAGAACGGCTTCCGGCTGGTGGGCGACGAGACCGTGGCGGGCACGCTGGCCCACTGGGCGGGCGTCGCCGAGGAGACCGAGGAGTTCCTCCGGTCGGTGCCCAGCCTGGACGACACCTTCCCGCTGCCGGAGGCCCCCTGGTTCCCCAAGGACGCTGCGGTGTCGATGCGTTGGCTGATGCTGCACCTGGTGGAGGAACTGGCCCGGCACGCGGGACATGCCGACATCATCCGTGAGTCCCTGGACGGGAAGACGGCTTTCGCGTTGGTCGCAGCCGAACGGGGTTAGTCTGGTCAAAGTTGACCAGCAGAGTTCCGTTGAAGGCGGTGGGTGTGGGATGTCGGCGATCCGGCTGCTCGTCCTCGGTGCGGTCCGCGGCCACGGGCGGGCCCACGGCTACCAGGTGCGCAACGACCTGGAGTACTGGGGAGCCCATGAGTGGTCCAACGCCAAGCCGGGGTCGATCTACCACGCGCTGAAGCAGATGGCCAAGCAGGAGCTGCTGTTGGCGCACGAGGTGGCGCCCTCGACGGTCGGCGGCCCGCCCCGGGTGGAGTACGAGGTGACCCCGCGCGGCGACGAGGAGTTCTTCGCCCTGCTGCGCGAGGCGCTGACCTCGTACGACCAGAAGCCGGACGTCCTGTCGGCGGCCCTCGGCTTCATGGTCTCCCTGCCCCGCGGCGAGGTCGTGGAACTGCTGGGGCGGCGGGTGCGGGCCATCGAGGAGTGGCGGGCGGCGGTGCTGGAGTACTACGCGCCCGAGAAGGGGCCCGGACAGTTCCAGCACATCGGCGAGATCATGAACTTCTGGCTCCACTCGGCCGACGGGGGCGCTCAGTGGACCCGGGAGCTGATCGGACGCATCGAGGGCGGCGCCTACGCCTTCGCGGGCGAGGGGGAGCCGTTCGTGGGCGTGCTCGCGGAGGGCGAGGCCAATCCGTACGCCACGGGCGAGGTGCACCCGGGGGACCGTCGCTGACGTAGGGCGCCCTCCGTGCGGAATCGAACCCCGGAGTGGGCCGCCGAGAAAGAATTCTGCTAATCAAGTTTGACCAGTCGCCCTCGCGGGCAGTACCTTCACCGATCGACCAAGTAGTCAAGCTTGATTAGTGGGGGTTCGGTGAGTCATGACGCGATCGTGGTCCAGGGGGCGCAGAAGAAGTACGGCGCGAAACGGGCGCTGGGCGGGATCGACCTGACGGTGGCCCGGGGCACCGTGCACGCCGTCCTCGGGCCCAACGGCGCGGGCAAGAGCACCCTGGTGCGCATCCTCGCCACCCTGCTCAGGCCCGATGCGGGCCGCGTCACGGTGGCCGGGCACGACGTGCGGACCGAAGCCGACGCCGTCCGCCGCAGGATCGGACTGCTCGGCCAACACGCAGCGCTGGACGAAGAGGTGAGCGGCCGACAGAACCTGGAGATGTTCGGCCGGCTGTACCGCCTGGGCGCCGGGGGAGCACGCGCACGGTCCGGGGAACTCCTGACCAGGTTCGGGCTCACGGACACCGGCAGCAAACCCGTCAAGCAGTACAGCGGCGGCATGCGGCGCCGGCTCGACCTCGCCGCGAGCCTGATCACCGACCCCGAGGTCCTCTTCCTGGACGAGCCCACCACGGGCCTCGACCCGCGGGGCCGCGCCGAGGTGTGGGACTCGGTGCGCGCCCTGGTCGGCGGTGGGACCACCGTCCTGCTCACCACCCAGTACCTGGAGGAGGCCGACCAACTCGCCGACCACGTCTCGGTGGTGGACGGCGGCCGGGTGATCGCCGACGGCACGGTCGACGCGCTGAAGGCACGCGCCGGCGGCGACCGGCTCGACGTCGTCGTACGGGACGGCACCCGACTCGACGCCGTGGCGCGGCTGCTGCCGGACGGGGCCACGGTCGACCCGGACCGCCGACTGGCCAGCGTGCCCGTGATCGACCGGATGGCCGCGCTCACCGCGGCCGTACGCGCACTGGAACGGTCCGGCATCGAGGCGGAGGACGTCGCGATCCGCCGGCCCACCCTCGACGAGGTCTTCCTGCACCTGACGAAGGGGGCGACGGCATGAGCCGACAGGGGACGGGCGTCGCCCCGGCACTGACCGACTGCTGGACCATGACCCGACGCGAACTGGCGCACTGGGCCCGACGACCGGTCCAGGTCGTGGTGGGGCTGCTGTTCCCGGTGATGCTGCTGCTGATGTTCGGCTACCTGGTCGGCGGCGGTCGCGCGGTAGAGGGCGACTACCTCACCTACCTGCTGCCCGGGATGCTGGTGCTCTCCATGACGTTCGGCCTGGAGTCGACCATGATCGCGGTCACCCAGGACCTCAACAAGGGCGTGATCGACCGCTTCCGTTCGATGCCGATGGCGAACGGCGCGGTCCTGGTGGGGCGGGCGGTCGCCGACATGCTCCAGTCCCTCGCCGCGCTCACCGTCATGCTCGCGGTCGGCCTCGCCGTGGGCTGGCGGGCGCACGGCACCTTCGCGGGCTTCCTGGGCGCGCTCGGGCTGCTGCTCCTGCTCCGGTTCGCGATGCTGTGGCTCGGCATCCACCTCGCGATGGTCGCGGGGCGCCCGGAACTCGTGCAGACGGTGCAGGTGCTCGTCTGGCCGTTCGGGTTCCTGTCCAACGCGTTCGCGACGCCCGGGGCGATGCCGTCCTGGCTGGGCGCGGTGGTCGAGTGGAACCCGATGTCGGCGACCGCGACCGCGGTGCGGGACCTGTTCGGGGCCGCCGGCGGCCCGGCGGGCCCGGCGGCGGAGGCAGAAACGATGGGCTGGGCGGCCGAACACGCACCACTCCTGGCCGTGCTCTGGCCGCTGGCCCTGCTCGTGGTGTTCTTCCCGCTGGCCGTCCGCAGGTTCGGGGCGCTCAGCAGATAGCCGAGGGCCGCGACGGCCCCAGGTGGCCGGGGGTTGCGACGGCCGTTCCCCCACCGCACCGGTCCGGCCCGGTGGGCCCGGCTCAGTGGTGGAAGCCCGTCGCGGCGGCCCGGTCCTTCACCGCCGGGCCGTCCTGCTGCCGCAGCTCCGGCAGCAACCGCTCCAGGTCCGCCATGAAGAGCGCCGCCAGGTCCGCCGAGAACCCGTTGCGGCACACCACGCGCAGCACCGCCAGGTCCTCCCGGTGGGCGGGGAAGGTGTACGCGGGCACCAGCCAGCCCCCTTCCCGCAGCCGTCGCGACACGTCGAACACGTCGAACGCCCGCACCTCGTCGGCCGTGGTGAACGCGAACACCGGCAGTTGGTCGCCCCGGGTCAGCAACCGGAAGTCACCGAGGGCCTCGATCCGTTCGGCGAGCCCCCGGGCGACGTCCCGCGTCGACTGCTGCACCGCCCGGAAGCCGCTGAAGCCCAGCCGCAGGAAGGTGTAGTACTGCGCCACCACCTGGGCGCCCGGCCGGGAGAAGTTCAGCGCGAAGGTCGGCATGTCCCCGCCCAGGTAGTTCACCCGGAAGACCAACTCCTCGGGCAGCTCGGCGGGCGAGCGCCACAGCGCCCAGCCCACCCCCGGGTACACCAGCCCGTACTTGTGCCCGGACGTGTTGATCGAGGCGACCCGCGGCAGCCGGAAGTCCCACACCAGCTCCGGATCGAGGAAGGGCGCGACCATCGCCCCGGAGGCCCCGTCGACATGGACCGGAACGTCGAGACCGGTGCGCTCCTTGAGCTCGTCAAGCGCCGCGCACACCTCGGCCACCGGCTCGTAGGAGCCGTCGAAGGTCGAGCCCAGCACGGTCACCACCCCGATGGTGTTCTCGTCGCACAGCGCCGCCGCAGCGGCCGGATCGAGGTGGAAGCGGTCACCCTCCATGGGGACCTGGCGGGCCTCCACCTCCCAGAAGGTGCAGAACTTCTCCCAGCACACCTGCACGTTGACGCCCATCACCAGATTGGGACGCGCCTGCGGGGACGGGTAGCGGTCGGCGTTGCGCAGGGCCCAGCGCCGCTTCAGCGCCATCCCGGCCAGCATGCACGCCTCGCTGGAACCGGTGGTCGAACAGCCGACGGCGGTGCCCGGATCGGGGGCGTTCCACAGGTCGGCCAACATCACCACGCACCGCCGCTCCAGTTCGGCGGTCCGCGGGTACTCGTCCTTGTCGATCATGTTCTTGTCGCGGCACTCGGCCATCAGCACCCCGGCCTGCGGTTCCATCCAGGTGGTGACGAAGGTCGCCAGGTTCAGCCGCGCGTTGCCGTCGAGCATCAGCTCGTCGTGCACCAGCTGGTAGGCGGCCGTCGGGGACAGCGGACCGTCCGGCAACCGGTGCGCCGGCGGTGCGTCGAGCATGTCGCCCAGCGGGTTCGCGTCACCGTAGAAGGGGTTCACCGACAGGCTGCGCCCGGCGGACTGATCGGCACCTCGGTGCAGCGACACGGTCGCCTCCGGTGGGTGTGGGGAGCCGTGGGCGTGGGGGCCGTCCCACGGGGGCCGCGCGCCGGGGGCCCATGCACCACCGTAGGACCGGCTTGCACCTAACGCGACGTGAGGAGGCACCGTGGGAGACGTCACGAGGAAGGGCGGGGGCATGAGCTACTCCGTGGGGCGGGTCGCCGGGTTCGCCGGGGTCACGGTGCGCACGCTGCACCACTACGACGAGATCGGGCTGCTCCCACCGAGTGAGCGCAGCCCCGCGGGGCACCGCCGCTACGGCGAGGCCGATCTCGACCGGCTCCAGCAGATCCTCTTCTACCGGGAACTCGGGTTCCCGCTGGAGGAGGTCGCCGTCCTGCTGGACGACCCGGACGCGGACCCGCGCGAGCACCTGCGGCGCCAGCACGACCTGCTCACCGCCCGCATCGACCGACTGCGGCTCATGGCGGCCGCGGTGGAGACCGCAATGGAGGCACGGAGCATGGGCATCGACCTGACACCGGAAGAGAAGTTCGAGGTGTTCGGGGACTTCGACCCGGACGCCCACGAGGAGGAGGTCCAAGAACGCTGGGGCGGCACCGAAGCCCACCGCGAGTCGCGGCGCAGGACCGGCGCGTACACCAAGGACGACTGGGCGCGGGTCGGCCGCGAGTTCGCCGCGATCCACCGCAGGATGGGGGACCTGCTGGTCCAGGGGGTCGAGGCCGACTCGCCGGCCGCGATGGACGTCGCCGAGGACCACCGCCGGTTCATCTCCGACACGTCCTACGCCTGCGGCTACGAGATGCACGTGGCGCTCGGCGAGATGTACGTGGCCGACGAGCGGTTCACCGCCACGTACGAGGCGATCGAACCGGGGCTCGCCGGCTACCTGCGGGACGCGATGCTGGCGAACGCCGCCCGGCACGTGTGAGGCACCGGCGCGCCCCGCCACCCGGGGGGGGCGCCGAACGAATGGGAACGTGCGCTTCCCGTTGTCCCGGGGGGCGCGCGGCGGGATGCTTCACGCAACCCGCCGGAGCAGTGGCTCCGGCGGGCACTGGTGAAGAAGGAGTGTGCACCGTGTCCTTGCGCAGAACGCTCTCCACCGCCGCGGTCGCCGTGTCCCTGGCGACCGCCGGATTGCTCACCGCCCCCACCGCGCACGCCGCGCCCCCGCCGGGCGCCACCGGTTGGGTCACCTTCGGCCCGCACACGTCGTACGCGCACTGCGTGCAGATCGGCACCTACCTGTCCTCGCCGCAGATGCAGCTCATCGACCGGTGGCGGTGCGACTCCTTCGCGCCCTACCAGCTGTGGGTCTGGAAGTAGTCGCCGGTCCGCACCCCGCACCGCCGCCCGGCTCCACCACGGTGCCGCCGGGCGGTCACAGCGGGGCGATCACGCAGGCCGTGCCGTACGCGCACACCTCGGTACCGACGTCGGCGGCCTCCGTCACGTCGAAGCGGAACATCAGGACCGCATTGGCGCCCCGGGCGCGGGCCTGCTCGATGAGCCGCTCCATCGCCTGGTTGCGGGTCTCCACCAGGGTCTTGGTGAGGCCCTTCAGCTCGCCGCCGATCATGGACTTCAGTCCCGCGCCGATCTGGCTGCCCAGGTGCCGCGAGCGCACGGTGAGGCCGAAGACCTCGCCGATCACCCGGTCCACCCGGTGACCCGGCACGTCGTTCGTCGTGACGACGAGGACGTCCGACTGGGGGTTCAACCCGCCCCCGTACTCATCGATGCCCACACTCACTCCCTGTCGTCGTGCCGATCCATGTGGCTGGTGTGGCTGATGTGCCTGGTGTTCTTTTAATACTCCCTGCCCAGCTTTGCCCGGCTCGCCGGTGGGTGCATCCTGAGGGGGCTCCGACGACGGTGCGTGACGGTCGGGCGTTGGTAGCTTGGGCCCGCACCGTGCCCGCCCGTTGCCCCCCCTCACCCCTCAGGAGCCCACCACCGTGACGACGCTTGCGCTCGGCCCGAGCTGGCTGGACCCGAACTTCCTGCTCAACGAGTTCGGGATCTACGGCCTGCTGATCATCGTCTTCGCCGAGTCCGGCCTCTTCTTCGGCTTCTTCCTGCCGGGGGACTCCCTGCTGTTCACGACGGGCCTCCTGGTGACCACCGGGACGCTCACCATGGACCTGTGGCTGATCTGCACCCTGATCTGCGTCGCGGCGATCGCGGGCGACCAGGTGGGCTACCTCTTCGGCAAGAAGGTGGGCCCCGCGCTCTTCAACCGGCCGGACTCCCGCTTCTTCAAGCAGGAGAACGTGCTCAAGGCGCACGAGTTCTTCGAGAAGCACGGTCCCAAGTCGCTGGTGCTGGCGCGGTTCGTGCCCATCGTGCGGACGTTCACGCCGATCATCGCGGGCGTCAGCGGGATGCGGTACCGCTCGTTCATCACCTTCAACGTCATCGGCGGTGTCCTGTGGGGCGCGGGGGTCACGCTCCTCGGGGCGTGGCTCGGCAAGCGCGAGTGGGTTCGCGAGAACATCGAGCTGATGCTCATCGGGATCGTCCTGCTGTCGGTCGTCCCGATCGTCGTCGAGTTCCTCCGTGCCCGGAGGAAGCGTGGGGCTGCGGGGCCCGTCCCGGCCCCGAACCCCGACAAAACCGCTGACCGCTAGCGGTTCCCACGCATTTCCCCGCGCCCCTTTGGGTACGTCCTGCTCGGCGTGTGCGGTCCGGCTCGGGTGCGCCGAGGGTTCGCGCAGTTCCCCGCGCCCCTGATCGGGTGCGTGGCTCCGTGCGGGTGCGTCGTGGCTGCTCGCGCAGTTCCCCGCGCCCCTGACGGGGCACTTTCCGATGCCGTCGGGCCACAGGCGGGCCCCGATAGGGGCGCGGGGAACTGCGCGAATCCGGAGCGCACGCCCGCAGGACCACGCACGCGCAGCGGGACGCACCCGATCAGGACCGCGCACCCGCAGGGGAAAGCGCCACCCGCCGCGAACGGGTCCACTAGAAGCCGCGCGTACGTTTCGCGGCCCGCCGCGCCCCCGCACCCGGCACCCGCAGGAACAGCCGCGACACCTCCGACCCGAGATTCACCCCGATGGCGATCGCAATGGCCAGCGCCGCGGCCTTCGTGAGCGACACCAGCCCCGCGTCCAACTCGTTCTGCGCGATCCCCAGCAGCCCGAAGTACGTCGCCGACCCCGGCAACAGCGGCCCGATCGCCGCCGTCACGTACGGCAGCGCCGACGCGTACCGGTACCGCGACAGCAACTGCCCGAACAGCCCCACCAGCCCCGCGGCCACCGCCGTGGACGCCACCGGCGAGATCCCGCCCGCGTAGTGCATCGCCCCGTACACGACCCAGGCGACGCCCCCGTTGAGGGTCACCGCGAGCACGGTGGACCGCTCCTGCTGCAACAGCACCGCGAAGGCCAGGGTCAGCATCATCGACGCCGCGATCTGCCAGAGGGGCCGCTCGATGACCAACAGCGCGGCGTCCGGATTGAGCTCCGCACCGAACCGCACCCCGAAGTACAGGATCAGCAGCACGCCCGTGACGATGCCGACGAAGAAGTATGTGACCTCCAGCAGCCGGGCCGCCGCGGTGATGTAGAAGCCGGTGAGCCCGTCCTGCACCCCGGCCACCAGCGCCCGTCCGGGCAGCAGCGCGAACAGTCCGCCGGTGATCACCGCCGAGGCCCGTACCTCCGCGTGGGCGAGGGTGAGGGCCACCCCGATCGCGGCGGGCGGGGTCGCCGCCACGATGAACTGGTAGAACTCCGGCAGCCCGCGCCCCGCGCACAGCCACGCCAGTCGGTCCCCGAGCATCGCGCCGACCGCCGCCGCCACGAACACCAGCAGGTCACCGCCGACGAGGACGGAGGCCGAGCCCGCCAGCACCCCGCTCGCCGCGGTCAGCACCCACCCGGGGTAGGGGTGCCGGTTGCGGCGGATCTCCGCGAGCCGCCGGTACGCCTCCTCCAGCGACACCTCGTGCCCCGGATCGCTGATGTCGTCCACCAGCCGGAAGACGGCCGCCAACCGGGTGTAGTCGGTGCCGCGCCGGCGCACCGTGCGGGACGCCGTCACGGGGTCCTCGACCAGCGACGGCTGGTGCGAGATGGACAGCAGGGTGAACGTCACGGTCGGCTCGCAGCGGTCGAGCCCGTACGAACGGCAGACGGCGAACATCGCCGCCTCCACGTCCTCGGCGCCCTCGCCGCCCGCGAGCAGCAGTTCTCCGATCCGCAGGGTCAGGTCGAGCACCCGGGGCACCGCGGGCCCGGCGTCGTCCTCGTGCCGCTGCACCGCCTCGGGCGCGGGGCGCTCGGTGACCGACATCCGCAGCATGGTCCGCATGCGGTCCTGCCAGGGCGCCTCCTCGGTCAGCCGGACCAGGGGCATCCCGGAGGGCGGCGTGAAGGCGGGCGGCGCGGTCTTGGCACGGTAGGTGCGCGGCGTGCTGAACGCGGACCCCCCTGAAGCGGCGGTCTCGGCGGCTTCGGTGACGGACGGCTCGGGAACGCCCTCGGGCACCGTGAACTCGGACGTCGTCTGGGAGTCCTCGTCGGCCGCCGCCGGTTGCGGCTGCACCCCGGTCGGCTGGCTGAAGGCGCTGTGCGCCTCGTCGGCCACCGGTTTCGTGTCCACCGGACCGCCGCCCGGTTCGACGGAGGCCGACCGGCCCGTCTGCTCCGGGGCGTTCCGTGCTCCCGGGGTCTTCCGCTCGCTCACCGCACCCCTCTCCGTACCGTGCCCGCGTGCCGCCTCTCCCGTCCGTCTTCCACTTGTTCCACGCGGACCCGGGAACCGCACGGGGAAGGCGCCGTACGGGCTCGCCCGGGGAACGGCCGCATGGGGACCGCGTACCCGGGAAGCGGGCCGTCACGTCCTGCCGTTCCCGGAGGTCCGTACGGTTCCCGCACAGCGGTCCCGTTGCGCACGCTCAGTATGCGCGCCCCCAACGGAACGGGCCGTGCGCCCCCCGAATGGGGGACGCACGGCCCGTTGGCGTACGGCTGCGACCGTCAGTGGCCGCCCTGCTCCTTGAGCCGCTCGTAGGACCGCTCGATCTCGGCCTCGGCCTCGCTGCGGCCCACCCAGTCGGCGCCCTCGACCGACTTGCCCGGCTCCAGGTCCTTGTAGACCTCGAAGAAGTGCTGGATCTCCAGGCGGTCGAACTCGGACACGTGGTGGATGTCCCGCAGGTGCTCCACCCGCGGGTCGGACGCGGGCACGCACAGCAGCTTGTCGTCGCCGCCCGCCTCGTCGGTCATGCGGAACATGCCGATCGCCCGGCAACGGATCAGACAACCCGGGAAGGTCGGCTCGTCCAGGATGACGAGCGCATCCAGCGGGTCACCGTCCTCGCCGAGGGTGTTCTCCACGAAACCGTAGTCCGCCGGGTAGCTCGTCGACGTGAACAGTCGACGGTCGAGGCGGATGCGACCGGTCTCGTGGTCCACCTCGTACTTGTTGCGCGAACCCTTCGGAATCTCGATCGTGACGTCGAACTCCACCGGTGGCTCCTCCATGATCAGCCCATAATTCTGACAACGCCCTGCCGCCCGCGGGGGCCACCCCTCGGGGCGTCCGACGCGGTCGGCGCCCGGGGGCGGCTACCGCCGTACGGCCCCCCGCCCCCGCCCGGATGGTGGTCGGGGTCCGCCGGGATGTCATACCCCCGGCAAGACGCAGTGGTTAAGTGTCCCTCACGCATGTGTGTGATCGCGAAAGGGGCTGGTCGGTCGTGCCGGAGCTGCCGGAGCCGAAGCCGTCGCTGCACGTCAGACGGCTCGTGGAGCGCTCGAAGGCGCTGCTCACCGCGGTCCGGACGCTACGTCCGACGGAGCTCGGGACCTGGCAGGTCACGACGGGTGCCGCCGTGGCCGGTCTGGCGCTGGCGGCCGGATCCCTGGCGATCGCGGGCCCGTGGGATGCGTCGGGCCAGCGTACGGCGGAACGTGACTGGGCCGATGCGCTGCGCTCCGGGGGTGGCGCACATCACGAGGCCGCCGGGGGCTCGGGAGCCCGGGCGCGCAAGGTCCCACCGCGCGCCCCCGTAGTGCTCGACGCGCTGGGGGTGCCGGACGCCCGTGACCCCCTGCCGCGCGGCAGCGTCCTCGCCGACCGCCTGGGGCCCCTGCTGAAGGAGGCGCCCCCGGGGACCCGCACCGCGGCGGCCGTCGTGGACGCGGCCACCGGCGAACTGCTCTGGGGCAAGGACCCCGCCGACGCGCTCACCCCCGCCTCGACCACCAAGGTCGCGACCGCGGTCGCCGCCCTGGCCGCCGCCGGGCCCGAGCACCGGATCAGCACCCGGACCGTCCTCGAACCGGCCGCCGGCAAGGACCCGGCCCGGCTGGTCCTCGTCGGCGGCGGCGACCCGACCCTCACCGCGCGCGCGGACGCCCGCGGCAACGCCTCCCTGCGCGACCTCGCCGACCGCACGGCGCGCGCCCTGACGAAGACCGGCACCCGCGAGGTGCGGCTCGCGTACGACACCTCCCTGTACGCCGGGCCCCCGGTTCACCCCATCGGGCGCAACGACAACATCTCCACCGTCACCGCCCTGATGGTGGACGAGGGACGCCTCGACGACTCCTCCAGCGGCCCCGCGCCCCGCAGCGCGGACCCGGCGAAGGACGCGGCCGACCGGTTCGCCGAGCTGCTCGCCGACCGGGGCGTCGAGGTCAAGGGCGCACCGGCCTCCAGGAAGGCGGCCGGCGGCGCCCGTGCGGTGGCCGCGGTCACCTCGCCGCCCGTGGCGGCCCTGGTCGAGCGGATGCTCACGTACAGCGACAACGACCTCGCCGAGGCGCTGGCCCGGCAGACGGCGATCGCCGCGGGCCGGGAGGCGAGCTTCAAGGGCGGCGGCGCGGCCATAAAGCAGGAGCTCGACAAGGTCGGGGTCCCGCTGGGCGGGGTGCGGTTCGCGGACGGCAGCGGGCTCGCCCGGGCCGACCGGCTGTCGCCCGGCACCCTGACCGCGCTGCTCGCCCGGGCCGCCCGGCCGGACAGCCCCGAGCTGCGCCCGGCGCTCACCGGGCTGCCGGTCGCCGGCTTCACCGGAACTCTGAGAAATCGTTACTCCTCCGGTGCGGGTGCGGAGGGCACGGGGTTGGTCCGGGCGAAGACCGGGACGCTCACGGGGGTGCACGCGCTGGCCGGGACGGTCGTCGACCGGGACGGCCGGCTGCTCGCGTTCTCCTTCATGACGGACGGTCCCGCGGCGGACCCCGCTGCCGCGCAGTCGCGTCTCGACCGCATGGCCGCGACGCTCGTCGCCTGCGGCTGCGCATAAACGCTCCGCTGGGCGTGCGCGGTCGCGTGCCGTGCGCTGTGGTGTTGCGCAGTTCCCCGCGCCCCTGACGGGGCACCTTCCGACGCCGCTGCCACAGGTGTGCCCCGATAGGGGCGCGGGGAACTGCGCGAACCATCAGCGCACCCGAGCCGAACCACGCACGCGCAGCGGGACGCACCGAGGGGGCGCGGGGAACTGCGCGGGCAACACCCCACGCACCCGCGGGGAACCGCCACGACCACCCCCCGAACCCCCCAAGCCCCGCAGGGACCCGCACGGGTCCCGTACCGTTGACGCATGACGAGCATCGGTGGTGCGGAGATGGTCGACTGGAACCTCGCGGTGGCGACCGCGACCCGACTCGTGCGACCGGGCCCCGAAGTGAGCCGGGACGAGGCGCGAGCGATCGTCGCCGAACTGCGTCGGCACGCCAAGTCGTCCGAGGAACACGTGCGGAACTACACCCGCATGGTCGGACCGGAACACCCGGTCGAACACGACACCCCCGTCCTGGTGGTGGACCGCCCGGGCTGGGTCCGGGCGAACGTCGCGGGCTTCCGCGAGATCCTGAAACCCCTGTTGGAGAAGATGCAGGAGCGCCGCGGCAGCACCCCGGGCGGCGCGGTCCTGGGCGCGGTCGGCGGCAAGGTCACCGGCGTGGAACTGGGCATGCTGCTCTCGTTCCTGTCGTCCCGGGTTCTCGGCCAGTACGAGACCTTCGCCCCGGCCACCCGGGAACTGCCGGCCGGCGCCAACGGCGGCGGCCGACTGCTCCTGGTGGCGCCGAACATCGTCCACGTGGAACGCGAGCTGGACGTCAACCCGCGCGACTTCCGCCTCTGGGTGTGCCTCCACGAGGAGACCCACCGGACCCAGTTCACCGCCGTCCCCTGGCTGCGCGACCATCTGGAGGGCGAGATCCAGACGTTCCTGGCCGAGACCGATGTGGACCCGATGACGTTCCTCGAACGCATCAGGGAAGCGGCGCAGTCGCTCGCCGGGGGCCGCCCGGAGGGCGAGGAGGACGACGGCGGCCGGTCGCTCGTCGAACTGGTGCAGACCCCGGCGCAGCGCGAGGTCCTGGGCCGGCTGACGGCCGTGATGTCGCTGCTCGAAGGGCACGCCGACTACGTCATGGACGGAGTGGGCCCGGCGGTGGTCCCGTCCGTCGCGGAGATCCGGGAGAAGTTCCAGCAGCGCCGTGCGCGCGGCGCCTCCCGACTCGACCAGGCCCTGCGCAAGCTCCTCGGACTCGACGCCAAGCTCCGCCAGTACCGCGACGGCGAACGCTTCGTGCGGGCCGTGGTCGACCAGGTCGGCATGGACGGTTTCAACCGTGCCTGGACCTCCCCGAACACGCTGCCCACCAAGGCGGAGATCAGCAAACCGGCGGACTGGATCGCGCGGGTGCACGGTAAGGCAGAGGCGTGAACCCCCGGCGGCCGACGGCAGGGGAACGCCTTCGCAATCACCCGTCCGAGGGACCGTGAGCCCCTGACAGGCGTGCAATGCTCGGGGAACGGCTCGGCTCTGTCACCATCGACACACTCTGAGTGACCGGGCGCGGCGGCACAGCGGCCCGTTCCGGTCGTCCGGAGACCGAACGGCAGCACGATCACGGGCGGCGCACCCGGGGACTCCCGGGAGCACGCCGGCGGTCGGCCCGGAGATCCCGGTGATCCCGGCGATCCGGAAGGGCGCCCCGATCCACGAGGTTCCGGTGACCCCGGACAGCCCGGAGATCGGTCGACAGATCCGAGCCCCCACCCCCGAACTTCACGAAGGGAACCGGACATGGGTCCCCATCCTGCGGTCGCGGCGATACGCCTGGCGGTCCGCCGCGTCCTCCACGACCTGCTCACCGAACACGATCTGCGCGCGGACCCCGCACCCCCGGCCGCCAGCGCACCCCCACCCCGTACGCCCTCGCGCACGCCCCGCGCGCCGCGGACCGCCGCGACCTCCTCCCCCCTGGTGCTCGTCGCCTGCTCCGGCGGCGCCGACTCGGTGGCGCTGGCCTCCGCACTCGCCTTCGAGGCCCCCAAGCTCGACATCCGGGCCGGCGGCATCACCGTCGACCACGGACTCCAGCCCGGTTCCGCGGCCCGCGCCGACGAGGTGGCCGCCCGTCTCACCGCCCTCGGTCTCGCCCCGGTCGAGGCCGTCGGCGTGAGGGTGGGCCGCGACGGCGGACCCGAGGCCGCCGCGCGGGACGCCCGCTACGCCGCCCTGGACGCCGCCGCCGAGCGGCACGGGGCGGTCGCCGTGCTGCTCGGCCACACCCGCGACGACCAGGCCGAGACCGTCCTGTTGGGCCTCGCCCGGGGCTCCGGCATCCGCTCGCTGTCCGGGATGGCCGCGGTCTCGGGCGCTGCCGGCCGCTACCGACGCCCGTTCCTGCACCTCGACCGACAGACCGCCCGCAAGGCGTGCCTCGTCCAACACCTGCCGGTGTGGGACGACCCGCACAACACCGACCCCGCCTACACCAGGTCCCGGCTGCGCCACGAGGGCCTGCCCGCGCTGGAGAAGGCGCTCGGCAAGGGGGTCGTGGAGGCGCTGGCCCGGACGGCCCAGCTGTCCCGGGACGACGCCGACGCCCTGGACTCCTGGGCCGCCCAGGCCGACAGCGCGGTCCGTGACCCGTCCGGGCTCCTCGAGTGCGCCAAGTTGTACGCCCTGCCGTCCGCCGTGCGCCGGCGCGTGCTGCGCCGCGCGGCCATCGATGCGGGCGCCCCCGCGGGTTCCCTCTTCGCCCGGCACATCGAGGAGGTCGACCGTCTCATCACCGGTTGGCGGGGACAGGGCGCCATCAATCTCCCCGGCCGGGTCGTGGCCCAGCGGCAGGGTGGCAGACTGGTGATCCGGCAAAGCTGAGCCGGGCCCGGGCGGGCCCGGCAGCGGCTCGGACGACCGAAAGTGATGCGGGTGGACGCGAAAGACATGGGCACCGACCTCCAGTCGGTGCTCATCACCAAGGAAGAGATCGACGCGAAGCTGGCTGAGCTGGCCGCGAAGATCGACGCGGAGTACGCGGGCAAGGACCTTCTGATCGTCGGTGTCCTGAAGGGCGCTGTGATGGTGATGGCGGACCTGGCACGCGCGCTGTCCACCCCCGTCACGATGGACTGGATGGCGGTGTCGTCGTACGGCGCGGGCACCCAGTCCTCCGGGGTGGTGCGCATCCTCAAGGACCTCGACACCGACATCAAGGGCAAGCACGTCCTGATCGTCGAGGACATCATCGACTCCGGGCTGACCCTGTCCTGGTTGATCTCCAACCTCGGCTCCCGTGAACCGGCGACCCTCAAGGTGTGCACGCTGCTGCGCAAGCCGGAGGCCGCCAAGGTCGCGATCGACGTCGAGTGGGTCGGCTTCGACATCCCCAACGAGTTCGTCGTCGGCTACGGCCTCGACTACGCGGAGAAGTACCGCAACCTGCCGTTCGTGGGTACGCTCGCGCCCCACGTGTACGGCGGCTGAGCCGTTCGGCACGGCCCCCGGGCCGGGCGGACGGGGGGCCCGGGAACCCTCGGGGCCTTCCCGCCGTTGGAGCAAGCGGAGGCGGGATCACCGCGGCATTGCCGCGGGATTGGCACCAGCACGCTGCGGCTTCGGGTGACAATGCTGGGGTACCGTCCGAAGAACAGTCTTTATCAAACTCACTATGGCAGGAGGGACGGGGCGGCACCGCTCCGTATGGATGGACGTGAAGCGATACTTCCGTGGGCCCGTGATGTGGATCGTGCTGGCCGTCCTCGCCGTGGTCGTGTTGATGCAGGTCGTCGGCTCGTCCGGCGGCTACAAGACGGTGGACACCGGCCAGGTCATCCAGGCCATCAGTAACAACCAGGTGAAGTCTGCCCAGCTCACCACGGGCAACTCCCAGACGATCAAGATCACGCTGAAGGACGGCCAGAAGGTCGAGGGCCAGACCAAGGTCCAGGCGAGCTACATCGGTGACCAGGGCGCCGACCTCGCTGCCGACCTCCAGGCCAAGTACCAGGACAAGCAGATCCCCGACGGTTACACCGTCCAGCCCTCGAAGGACAACCCCTTCCTCGGCATCCTGCTCTCCCTGCTGCCCTTCGTCCTCATCGTGGTCGTCTTCCTGTTCCTGATGAACCAGATGCAGGGCGGCGGCTCCCGAGTGATGAACTTCGGGAAGTCGAAGGCCAAGCTCATCACCAAGGACACCCCGAAGACGACGTTCGCCGACGTGGCGGGCTCCGACGAGGCCGTCGAGGAACTCCACGAGATCAAGGAGTTCCTCCAGGAGCCGGCGAAGTTCCAGGCCGTCGGCGCCAAGATCCCCAAGGGCGTGCTGCTGTACGGCCCCCCCGGAACGGGCAAGACGCTCCTGGCCCGCGCCGTCGCCGGCGAGGCCGGGGTGCCGTTCTACTCGATCTCGGGTTCCGACTTCGTCGAGATGTTCGTCGGTGTCGGTGCCTCCCGGGTCCGTGACCTCTTCGAGCAGGCCAAGGCGAACGCCCCGGCGATCGTCTTCGTCGACGAGATCGACGCGGTCGGTCGCCACCGCGGCGCCGGTCTCGGCGGTGGCCACGACGAGCGCGAGCAGACGCTGAACCAGCTGCTCGTGGAGATGGACGGCTTCGACGTGAAGGGCGGCGTCATCCTGATCGCCGCCACCAACCGGCCCGACATCCTCGACCCGGCGCTGCTGCGTCCGGGCCGTTTCGACCGGCAGATCGCGGTCGACCGTCCCGACATGCAGGGCCGGCTGGAGATCCTCAAGGTCCACCAGAAGGGCAAGCCGGTCGCACCGGACGTCGACCTCTCGGCCGTCGCCCGTCGCACCCCCGGCTTCACCGGCGCGGACCTGAGCAACGTCCTCAACGAGGCCGCCCTGCTCACCGCCCGTAGCGACCTGAAGCTGATCGACAACCACATGCTCGACGAGGCCATCGACCGCGTCGTGGCGGGCCCGCAGAAGCGGACCCGGATCATGTCGGACAAGGAAAAGAAGATCACCGCGTACCACGAGGGCGGACACGCCCTGGTCGCGGCGGCTTCGCCCAACTCCGACCCGGTCCACAAGATCACGATCCTGTCGCGCGGCCGGGCCCTCGGCTACACGATGGTCCTCCCCGAGGAGGACAAGTACTCCACCACGCGCAACGAGATGCTCGACCAGCTCGCGTACATGCTGGGCGGGCGCGCGGCGGAGGAACTGGTCTTCCACGACCCGACGACCGGCGCGGCCAACGACATCGAGAAGGCCACGACCACCGCTCGCGCGATGGTCACGCAGTACGGCATGACCGAGCGTCTGGGCGCGATCAAGTTCGGCGGCGACAACACCGAGCCGTTCCTCGGCCGGGAGATGGGTCACCAGCGCGACTACTCGGAAGAGGTCGCCGCGCTCGTCGACGAAGAAGTCAAGAAGCTCATCGAGAACGCGCACAACGAGGCGTGGGAGATCCTCGTCGAGAACCGCGACGTCCTCGACAACCTGGTGCTCCAGCTGCTGGAGCGGGAGACCCTGGGCAAGGAGGAGATCGCCGAGATCTTCTCCTCCCTGATCAAGCGCCCGGCCCGCCCGGCGTGGACGGGTTCCTCGCGGCGTACGCCCTCGACGCGTCCGCCGGTCCTCTCCCCGAAGGAACTGTCGCTGACGAACGGCGCCGGCGGCGCCACCCCGTCGCTGACGACCAAGGCCGATGCGACCCCGGTCGCCCCGGCCGAGGCCCCGTCCCCGCAGGAGGAAGGCCGCGCGGACAGCTGACCGCGCGTCGCCGGCGCGACCGCCACGGGGCCCACCCGCCCCGTTCCGTGGCCGCGCCGGTGTCCATCGGGCTCGGAATGTGTGCCGCGTCCCCCTAGTTACTCTTGGGGGGCGCGGCATTTTCGTGTGTCCCGCACGTACCCGTCTGTACGGCTAAGGAACGAGGCAGACCATGACCGACCCCGTGACGCTGGACGGCGAGGGCACGATAGGCGAGTTCGACGCGAAGCGCGCGGAGGACGCCGTCCGGGAGCTGCTCATCGCCGTGGGGGAGGACCCCGACCGGGAGGGCCTGCGGGACACCCCGGCCCGGGTCGCCCGCGCGTACCGGGAGATCCTGGGCGGGCTGTGGCAACAGCCGGAGGACGTCCTGACGACGACGTTCGACCTCGGACACGACGAGATGGTCCTGGTGAAGGACATCGAGATCGTCAGCCTCTGCGAGCACCACCTGCTGCCCTTCCACGGCGTCGCCCACGTCGGGTACATCCCGGCCGAGTCCGGCAAGATCACCGGGCTGTCGAAGCTGGCCCGGCTGGTCGAGGTCTACGCCCGCCGCCCCCAGGTGCAGGAGCGGCTGACCACCCAGATCGCCGACTCGCTGATGCGCATCCTGGAGGCCCGTGGCGCGATCGTCGTGGTGGAGGCCGAGCACATGTGCATGTCAGTACGGGGCATCCGCAAGCCGGGCGCCAAGACCACGACGTCCGCGGTGCGCGGGCAGCTGCGGGACGCGACGACCCGCGCGGAGGCGATGAGCCTGATCCTGGCGAGGTGAGCCGAGGCCGGTGCGGCGCCCGGGGAGCGGGCGCTCAGACCCCGCGGGCCTCGGTGCCCGGGGGGTGGGGGGTGTCGTCGTCCTCGGGGAGCTTGCAGACGCGTTCGAGGAAGAGCGCGGCGGCCACCACGGCGATTCCGGCGAGCACCGAGAACCCGGCGTAGACGGCCTGGTCACGACGGACCGGGACGTCGAGGGAGCCGAGCAGGAAGATGCCGATCCCGCCGTAGAGCCCCGAGATCAGCGCCGCGACCAGCGCACTGGACTGGCCGAAGACCAGGGCCCGCGCCGCCATCAACGGGTCGACGCCCTTCGCCCCGGGCTCCCGGTCCCGCTGGGCGCGCAGCCGCGCCCGTAGCGACAGGGCGGTGGCGGTGAGCACCGCCGCGATCACCGCGAGCACGATCGGCGCGGCGAGCGGCACGCCCGGCAGGGTGCCGACGGAGTCCCACAGGCGGGCTCCCGCCCAGGACACGACCCCGGTCCCGACGAAGAGACCGAGCAGGGTCCTGATGCGCAGCTGATTCACGTCGTCCCTTCAGTCCTACGGCAGTCCTACAGCCGTCCTACGACCGGCCCGGTGGCCGGTGGTGGGGGCAGCCGGTGGTGGTGCCCTCGGTTGACCTTAACGACTACTCGGGCAACTGGAGTTCCAGGTCGCCGCGCGGGGTGACGGCGCCGGGGGTGAGACCCGCCAGCAGTGCGGCGACGGCGCCGTGGCCGGGCAGCTCGGCGACGGGGTCGACGTCGTGCCAGGGGGCCAGGACGAAGGCGCGCTGGTGGGCCCGGGGGTGGGGGAGGGTGAGCTGCGGGTCGTCGGAGACCACGTCGGCGTAGGTGACGATGTCGACGTCCAGGGTGCGCGGTCCCCACCGCTCGTCCCGCACCCGCTGGTGGGCCTCTTCGATCGCCTGGGCGCGCTCCAGCAGCGAACCGGGCGGCAGGGTGGTCCGGACGATGACGACGGCGTTGAAGTACGAGGGCTGGGAGCCGGGCTCGACGCCCCAGGGCTCGGTCTCGTAGACGGGGGAGACCGCGGTGACCCGCAGTCCGGGGGTGTCCTCCAGGGCGTCGACGGCCCCCTGGAGGGTCTCCAGACGGTTGCCCAGGTTGCTGCCGAGGGAGAGCACGGCGAGCTTCGGGTTGCTGAGGGTGGTGTCGGCGGCGTCCACCTGCGCGGTCACCGAGGCGGGCACCGGCTGCACGGTGGGGTCCGGCTGGGCTGTCATACGCGGCTCCGGGTGATGGTGACGGTCACGTCGTCGAAGGGGACGGTGATGGGCGCGTCCGGCTTGTGGACGCACACCTCGACCTCCTGGACGGCGTCGTGGCCCAGACAGGCGGTGGCGATGCGTTCGGCGAGCGTTTCGACCAGGTTGACCGGCTCGCCCTCGACGATGGCGACGACCTCCTCGGCGACGATGCCGTAGTGGACGGTCTTCTCCAGGTCGTCGCCGGCCGCCGCCGGACGGGTGTCGAGGCCCAGGGTCACGTCCACGAGGAACGTCTGACCCTCCTCGCGTTCCCGGGGAAACACGCCGTGGTGCCCACGGGCCTTCAGGCCGCGCAGCGCGACACGATCCACGCCCGTCCTCCTGCTCGTCGTCGAAATGGGATGTCGAACGAGGCTACCCGGGCCCGCCGGCGGCACCCGTCCGCGGGGTGGGCAGGCCCGGACGCGTCCGACCGGGGTCAACCGGTGGGCTCACCGGGCTCGCCGTCCGGGTCGCCGACCGCCTCGGAGAGCACGGGGGAGGCGTGGTGCGACCAGAGCTTCCAGCCCAGCGGGGTGTGGTGGAACACGTTCGTGGCGACCACGAGCTGCCCCACCAGGGGCCCCAGCTCGCCGCCGTCCTCGGGGGCGGGGCCACCGCTGAGGATGTTCTCGGTGCAGGTCACCAGGGCGGTCCCGCCGGACACGGAGACCAAGAGGTCGGTCAGGAAGAACTGGATGTACTCGGTGTTCGCCATGATCAGCGCATAGGACCTGAGGACTTCGCCGCGGCCGGTGAGCGGGGACCACCCGGGGTGCACGCAGGAGATCTCCGGCGCCGGGCCCGAGACGTCGGACAGGTCGCGTTCGTCCAGCCAGACGTCGGACAGGGCGTCGAAGTCGCCCCGTTCCAACGCCTCGTAGAAGGCGGTGTTGGCGAGTTCGACCTCGTCCCGCTCGGTGCGGGGGGCCTGCGGACCGGCCGGTCCGTCGGGACCCGCGGGGCCGTCGGGCGTGCCGGGCGTACCGGGCGTACCGGGAGTGCTCATCGGGCTCCCTCGACGGCGCGGGCGACCCGGACGGCGTCGGCCGTGGCCCGCACCTCGTGGACGCGGACGGCCCAGGCGCCGCCGTGGGCGGCGATCGCGGAGACGGCGGCGGTGGCCGCGTCCCGCTCGCGGGCCGGTGGCGGGGCGCCCTCGGGGCCCGCGAGGACCCGCCCCAGGAAACGTTTGCGGGAGGCGGCGACCAGCACCGGGTGGCCGAGGGCGCGCAGCCGGTCCAGCCGGGCCAGGAGCGCCAGGTCGTGGTCGACGTCCTTGGAGAAGCCGAGGCCGGGGTCCACGACTATCCGGTCGGCGGCCACCCCGCCGGCTATCACGGCGTCCACCCGGGTGCGGAGCTCGTCCACCACCTCGGTGACGACGTCGGCGTAGACGCCCCGGATCTGGGGGCCCTCCAGGAAGCCGCGCCAGTGCATCACCACGAAGGGGGCGCCCGCCGCCGCGACCACCGGGACCATGGCGGGGTCGGCGAGGCCGCCGCTGACGTCGTTGACCAGGAGGGCGCCCGCCGCGAGCGACCGTTCGGCGACGCTGGCGCGCATGGTGTCCACGGAGACCGCGACCCCCTCGGCGGCCAGCTGGCGCACCACGGGGACGACCCGGCGCAGTTCCTCGTCCTCGTCGACCCGACGGGCCCCGGGCCGGGTGGACTCGCCCCCGACGTCGACCAGGTCGGCGCCCTGGCCGACCAGGTCGAGGCCGTGCTTGACGGCGGCGGTGGTGTCGAACCACCGGCCTCCGTCGGAGAAGGAGTCCGGGGTCACGTTGACGACGCCCATGACCGCGCAGCGGTCCCACTCGGGCAGTCCGGCGACTCGTCCGCGGCCTGGGAACTGGTTCATGCTCCCAGCGTAGGCCCGCGCGGGCGGTGCCGGTCCCTCCGGCCGCCCCGGTCCCCCTGCGGCAACCGGGGACGGGTCAGTTCCCGGACACCGTCTCCAGCGCCACCTCGGTACGGGGCACGTCCCGCAGCTGGGCCGCCGTGGACCTGCGCAGCGCCTCGTGCAGCCCGGCCGGGGTGAGCACCCCCAGGAACCGCCCGGCACCCCCTGCGCCGGTGTCGTCGAGCACGGCGATCCAGCCCGCGTCGTGCTGGAGCATCGTCGCGAACGCCTGCTTCAGCGAGGCGCCCACCGGGAGCCACGCCTCCATCCGGCGGGCGTGCTCGCGGACCGTGCCGGTGCTCTGTCGGGCCCGTTCCGCGGAGAGCCAGCCGTGCAGGGCGCCCGCGGAGTCCAGGACGACCGCCCAGCGCGCGTCGAGTTCCCGGGGGAGCGCGTCGTCCAGCCGCACCACGGGGGGCTGTTCCAGGTCGCCCTCCTCGATCGGCGTCACCGACAGCCGCTTCAGGCCCCGGTCCGCGCCGACGAAGTCGGCCACGTAGTCGTTGGCCGGGGCGCCCAGCACGGTCGCCGGGACGTCGAACTGTTCGATGCGCCCCTGCCCGTACACGGCGATCCGGTCACCGAGCCGGACGGCCTCCTCCAGGTCGTGGGTGACGAAGAGCACGGTCTTGCGCACCGACTGCTGGAGGCGCAGGAACTCCGACTGGAGGCGTTCGCGGACCACCGGGTCGACCGCGCCGAAGGGCTCGTCCATCAGCAGCACCGGCGGGTCGGCGGCCAGTGCGCGGGCCACGCCGACGCGCTGGCGCTGGCCGCCGGAGAGCTGGTCGGGGTAGCGGTCGCCGTAGACCGAGGGGTCGAGGCCCACCAGGTCGAGGAGTTCCGCGGCCCGTTCGCGCGCCTTCGCCCGCCGCACGCCCAGCAGGTGCGGGACGGTGGCCGTGTTGTCGAGGACCGTGCGGTGCGGGAACAGCCCCACCTGTTGGATGACGTAGCCGATGCGGCGCCGCAGTTCGACCGGGTCGCCGTCGGCGATGTCGGCGCCGTCCAGGAGTATCCGGCCGCTCGACGGGTCGACGAGCCGGTTCACCATCTTCATCGTCGTGGTCTTCCCGCAGCCCGACGGGCCGACCAGCGTGACCAGTTCGCCGGCCGCGACCTCGAACGAGAGGTCGTCCACGGCCGTGGTGCCGTCGGGGTAACGCTTGCTCACGTTCTCGAACCGGATCATGCAGTCCCCCAGGGGTACGGGAAGTGTGAAGGCCGTGTTGCACCGGTACGGGCCGCGCCGGTGGTTGTCAGTGGCCGGGGTTAAGGTCGCCAGCACGACCGAATGTCCAAGGTTGTCAGATGTACGTTCGAGGAGTGCCCGCCGGAAAAGCGGGGAAACCGGGATTGCGGGAAGACCGGCGGGACCGGCTGCACGGGGAGCCCCGGGTGGTCGTGGCCGGGGAGGAACGGGGGGAGGGGTGTTCGGATGAGCACGCGCGACTGTCTGGTGGCGAACGACTGGATCTGCGGGGAGTACGTACGCTCCCGCAGCCAGGAACTGGTGGACGCGACGCTCGAACACCTCGCGATCACCGCCGTGTCGGTGCTGATCGGCGTGCTCGTGGCGGTGCCGCTGGCCCTGCTGGTCCGTCGCTGGCCGGTGCTGTCGGGCCCGGTCCTCGGGCTCACGACCCTGCTGTACTCGATCCCCTCGCTGGCGATGTTCTCCCTGTTGCTGCCGGTCTTCGGACTGTCGGCCGCCCTGGTGGTCACCGGCCTGGTGCTGTACTCGCTGACGATCCTGGTCCGCAACGTCCTGATGGGCCTGGAGTCCGTCCCCGAAGAGGTCCGGGAGGCCGCCCGGGGCCTGGGGTACGGGCCGGTGCGCCGGCTGTGGGAGGTCGAACTCCCGCTGGCGCTGCCCGCGCTGCTCGCCGGGGTGCGGATCACCACGGTGGCCACGGTGGCGCTCACCACCGTCGGGGCGATCGTCGACTACGGCGGGCTCGGCACCCTGATCCTGGACGGCCTGGACACCAGCTTCAAGGCGCAGGTGCTCACCGCTTCGGTGCTGTGCGTGCTGCTGGCGCTGGTCGCGGACCTGCTGCTGCTGGGCGTCGGGCGACTGCTCACCCCCTGGAGCCGCACCCCCCGCGCACCCCGCCGGCGGCGCGGCACCTCCAGTACCTCCGGCACGGGGAAGGCGGCCGAAGCGATATGAACGCGATATCGGGGGCGTACGACTGGCTGACCACCGGCGCCAACTGGCAGGGCGAGCGCGGCGTGTGGCAGCGGCTCGCCGAACACCTCTACTTCAGCGGGGTCTGTCTGCTGATCAGTTGCCTGATCGCGCTGCCGCTCGCCCTCTGGCTCGGCCACCTGGGCAAGGGCGGGGCGCTCGCGGTCAACCTCTCCAACATCGGCCGGGCGGTGCCCACCCTGGCCGTGCTGGTGCTCCTCACCCTGACCCCGCTCGGCGCCCACGGGGACGCGCCGACCCTCGTCGCCCTGGTCCTCTTCGCGGTGCCGCCGCTGCTCACCAACGCGTACCTGGGCATGCGCGAGGTGGACCGGTCGGTGGTGGAGGCGGCCCGGGGCATGGGGATGAACGGACGGCAACTCTTCGCCCGGGTCGAACTGCCGCTGGCGTACCCGATGGTCATGGCCGGGGTCCGGTCCGCGGCGGTGCAGGTGGTGGCGACGGCGACCCTCGCCGCGATGGCGGGGGAGGGCGGCCTCGGACGGATCATCACCGCCGGATTCAGCCTCCAGAACACCCCCCAGGTCGTCGCGGGCGCCTTCCTGGTGGCGGCGCTGGCCCTGCTCGTGGAAGGCGTCCTGATGGTCGCCGGCCGTCTCCTCGACCCCATGCGCGGACGGGCCCGCGCCGCCCGCTGACCCTCACCGACTCCCCGCTGAAGGGGCGCGCCCCGTCACGGAGGAGAACGGCTCCTTCCACGAAAACGAAAAGGGACGATCGACATGAACGGCACCCACCAGCACGGCACGGACCACCCGGCACCCGCGGGCACCCCGGGCGCATCCGGTGACGGGACCTCACCGCACACGGGCCGCGGTCGACCCCGAACACCGCGCAGAGCAGGACGGACGGCGCTCGCCGCGCTGGCCGTGGCCGCACTCACGGCCGCCGCCGGCTGCTCCGGCGACAGCCTGGAGGACGAGGGTTCCGGCGGTTCGGGCGGCGCCAAGAAGGGGTCGCTGGTCGTCGGCGCCGCGGGATTCACCGAGGCGAAGGTGCTCGCCCAGCTGTACAAGCAGGTTCTCGCCGACGCCGGTTACCCGACCTCCGTGAAGACCGTCGAGAACCGTGAGATCTACGAACCGGCGCTGGAGAAGGGCACGATCGACGTCGTCCCCGAATACGCGGCGACGCTCGCCGAATTCCTCAACGCGGACAAAAACGGTCCGGATGCCGAGCCGGTGGCATCGTCCGATGTCGACGCGACCGTGGCCGAGTTGAAGAAGCTCGCCGAACCGCGCGGGCTGAAGGTGCTGCCCGCGGGCAAGGCCGTCGACCAGAACGCGTTCGCCGTGAGTGAGGAATTCGCGAAGAAGCACGACCTCACGTCTCTTTCGGATCTCGGCAAGACGAACGAGAAGGTCACGATCGCGGCCGGCGACGAATGCGAGGTGCGGCCCTTCTGCGCACCGGGCCTCAAGAAGACGTACGGCATCGACGTCGCCGGGGTGGACCCCAAGGGCGTGGGAACCGTCCAGTCCAAGCAGGCCGTCAAGAACGGCACGGCCCAACTGGTCCTCACCACCACGACCGACGCCACCCTGGACTCCTTCGGCCTCGTCCTGCTCGCGGATGACAAGAAGCTCCAGAACGCCGACAACGTCCTTCCGGTGGTGAACGCCGAGGACGCCGGCGACAAGGAGATAGCCGACGCCCTGGCCAAGTTGACCGATGTGCTCTCAACAGATGATCTTGTAGAACTCAACCGCAAGGTCGACGCCGAGCGGCAGAAGGAGGCCGATGTGGCGAAGGAGTATCTGGAGTCGAAGGGGTTGCTCAAGAAGTAAAGACCGGGCGGCGCCGCGTTTTTGTGCGGGCGGGGCGGCAACAATCCCCCACGCGCGGTAAGTTTCTCGCTATGCCTCGTGGACGCCACCGCCATTCACCACCCCTGCACCGGCTGCTCCCTCCCACGGTGATCGCCGGAGCCTCCGTCCTCTGCGCCACCGGCGCCTGGTTCGTCTCGGAGGCCGCGATATTGCGCGGGCTCGTGGTGGGCGCCTCCGTGGTGGCCGTCGCGGGCTCGGTCGTGATGCGGAACTGGGACCGGTCGGCGGGCCGACGGGTCGCGGAGTTGCTGCGGGCGCGCACGAGTGACGAGTGGCGCTTCGAGGAACGCGTCGCCGAGATCGAGGGCGAACTGGAGTCGGCGCGCGCGGTGCGCGGCAAGCTGGAGAAGCGGCTGCGCGCCAAGCGCGCCGAACTGGCCGCCCTGCGCGGCGAGCACGCGGGGCTGCTGCGCCGGTACGCCACGGCCGAGACCGAGCGGGCCAGCGCGCTGGAGGGCCGCCGGCAGCTCGCGATGGAGACGCCCGCCGCCCCCGCGGACGCGGCGTCCTCCGCGGCGACGGCGCCGAAGGCGCTGCTCGCGACGGACGAGGTGTCGCCGGTCGCGACCGTGGCGCTGTACCTGCGGGCCAATGCGGTGCTCGACCGGTTGGAGCGCGGTGCGGTGGGCGGGCCGGGCCGGGAGCTTCCCCCGTCGCCCTCCTCGCCCCCGAAGCAGCGCCGCGGTGCGGATGCGTCGGCCGGTGCGGCGGCGGCCGTCCGGGCCCGGGCGCAGGAGCCGGCCACCGGTGGGCACGAGCGCGCCGCCGCACCCGCGACGGCCCGTCCCGGCCCCGCGGCCGGTCACGTCAACGTGCCGAGGGCGGCGGTGGCGGTCGTCCCCACGCCCCCCGTCCGCCCCCGTACCGTCCAGGGCGGCTTCGACTTCTTCGGCAACAAGAGCGAGCCCGCGCGGGCCGCGCTGGAAGCCGTGCAGAACGAGGACCTCGCCGATGTCGTCGGGGAGGAGGCGCTGGCGCTGCACAAGGCGGAGTCCGAGGCGGACTTCAAGGTGTCCGATGACGCGGAGCGGGTTGGTCAGGTCGTGGACCTGACCGCGCATGACGAGACGGAGCCGATCGATATGCAGGGCCTCCGCTCGGCCCTGCGCGCTTGACGCTCATCCCTCGCGGGTGCGATCCGCTGCACGTGCGCTGTCCCGTACGGTGCGCTGACGTTTCGCGCAGTTCCCCGCGCCCCTGATCGGGTGCGTACGCCTGCGCGTGCGCTGTCCCGTGCGGTGCGCGGTGGTCGTCCGCGCAGTTCCCCGCGCCCCTTTCAGGTGCGCCCTGCTGGACGTCCGCCCGACAGGGTGCCCCGATAGGGGCGCGGGGAACTGCGCGAGCAGGCAGGACGCACCCGCTGGGGACGACGTACCCCGGGAGGCACCCACCCAGGGGCGCGGGGAACTGCGCGAGCAAGCAGGACGCACCCGCTGGGGACGACATACCCCGGGAGGCACCCGATCAGGGGCGCGGGGAACTGCGCGAAATCGCGGCGCACGTCCGCAGGACAACGGACCTTGGGGTGGACGCACCAGAAGGGGTCGCGCCGCACGGGACAGGAGCCGTCAGGACATCCAGCGATCGGGGCGCGCAGCCCTCCGCCCCGTCCGCGACCGCTCCGCCTGCGCAGCCAACAACAGAGCCGCCTCGCCCGCAGGGCGCAACCGAGCCGGAACGGAACGGTTCGCCCCCGTCTCCACCCGGACGTCCGCGACCCCGTGCCACCGCTGCCAAGGCCCCTGCAACAACCGCACGCTCTGCACCTTCGCGTGCGGCACCAAGGACAAGCTGCGCCGCAGCAACCCGTGCCGGGACGCGAACACCGTGTCGCTCACGGCGAACCCGTACCCCCGCCACCACAGCGGCACGCACCAACGTGCCGACCGCGGCGGCCGGGACAACTCCTCGGGCACCGTCACCCCGGGCAGCACGCGCGAGATGACCTCGGCGGCCAGCGCCCGCGGAGCCACCGGCACCAGGACGGAGTTCGACGAGCCCGCCACGTCCAGTTCGACCCGTACCCACTGGCGGCGCCGCCACAGCAGCGGCTCCTCGATCCGGACGGTCTGCACCCGCCCCGGCGGCACCGTCTCGTGCATGCGGTCGAGCAGCCCGTGGTCGATGCGCAGCCCGTCGGGCGACTCCCCGACCGTCCAGTCGTACTCCTTCACGAACCGTCCGGCGGTGCTGGTGACCGCGACGCCCGCGAGCGGCAGTGCGGTCGCGAGCACCGTCCACACGTTGTGGGTGAGGAACCACAGGAACGTCGGCACGGCCAGCGCGCCCGCCAGCGCGAACCAGGGGCCGCCGCTCAACAGCAGCGAGACGGCCAGCTGCCGCGGTCCCACCCGGATCAGTTCCCGGACCGGGGCCTCACCGACCTCCTGCGCGTCCTCGGGGGCGAACCCGGCCGCCCGCGCCAGCAGTTCGGCCCGCAGCGACCGGGCCTCGTCGGCGCCGAGGAACGCCAGCTCGTCCTTGGTGTCGGTGCCGACGACGTCCAGCTTCAGCTTGGAGACGCCGACCACCCGGGCCAACAGGGGTTGGGTGACGTCCACCGCCTGGATGCGGTCGAGCCGGATGTGCGCGGTGCGTCGGAACAGCAGCCCGGTACGGATGCGCAGCTCGGTCCCGGTGACCGCGAAGTGGGTGAACCACCAGGTCAGCACGCCGTACAGGGCGGCGAGGACCAGGATGGCGACGCCCCCGGCGACCAGCGTGGTGGTGTCGAGGGAGGTGACCCGCTCCTGGGTGCCGCCCGGGTCGTGCACCGCCCAGCCCGCGAGGATCGCTATGGGCGCCCAGGCGCGGCGCAGCGGGGTGACGGGGTGCAGCCGCCGTTCGTCCACGGCGGCGTCCACCTGCCCGCCCGGTGCGACCGTCCCGCCCGGTGTGGCCGTCCCGTCCGGCGCGGTCGGTACGTTCGGACGGGCTTCGTCGGCCGGATTGCCGGCCCCGGACCCGCTCACAGGCCCGCCGATCGGGCCTCGCCCAGCTCGGTGAGCCGGTCACGCAGCCGTTCCGCCTCCTCGGGCAGCAGGCCCGGGATGCGCGCGTCGCTCGCCGCGGCGGCGGTGTGGAGCTGCACGCTGGCCAACCCGAAGTGCCGCTCCACCGGACCGGAGGTGACCTCGACGAGTTGCATCCGCCCGTACGGCACGATGGTCTGCTCCCACCACAGCACTCCCCGGCTGATCAGCAGGTCGTCGGCGCGTTCCGCGTACCGCCAGGAACGCCAGTTGCGGCCCAACATCGGCCAGCCCCCGAGCAGCAGCGCCAACGGCAGGACCGCGAAGGCCGCCCACGGGGGTCCGACGAAGAGCCCGAGTAGGACCCCGGTGGCCACCGTCAACGGCACCATCCACACCACCAACAGCAGCCGGCGCATGCGCAGGAGCCCCGGCGGGAGCGCGATCCAGTCCGGCCCGCCGCCCGTACCCTCCGTCACGTTCCCCGCCGCGGACCCGCCCGCGTTCCCCGTTTCCATACCGCCAGCGTACGTAAGGGAGACTGGGGCCATGACATCCATGACGTCCGGGGCCGCGCAGGCCGCTCTCGGGGGGCCGACGACCCAGACCGTGGTCGGCAT
Source organism: Streptomyces sp. NPDC059816 (assembly GCF_042732055.1). Classification (NCBI taxonomy): domain Bacteria; kingdom Bacillati; phylum Actinomycetota; class Actinomycetes; order Kitasatosporales; family Streptomycetaceae; genus Streptomyces; species Streptomyces sp. NPDC059816. Next base: position 50,457 of record NZ_JBHWIQ010000001.1, on the reverse strand, counting down.
CGGCGGCGCCGCGGAGAACACCGACATGGTGCTCAACATCGGCCCCCAGCACCCGTCCACCCACGGAGTGCTGCGGCTGCGGCTGGTCCTGGACGGTGAACGCGTGCGCCACGCGGAACCCGTGATCGGCTACATGCACCGCGGCGCGGAGAAACTCTTCGAAGCCCGGGACTACCGGCAGATCGTCATGCTGGCCAACCGGCACGACTGGCTGTCCGCCTTCTCCAACGAACTCGGGGTCGTCCTCGCGGTGGAGCGGATGCTCGGCATGGAGGTGCCCCAGCGCGCGGTGTGGATGCGCACCCTGCTGGCCGAGCTGAACCGGGTGCTGAACCACCTGATGTTCCTCGGGTCCTACCCGCTGGAGCTCGGCGGCATCACCCCGGTGTTCCACGCCTTCCACGAGCGCGAGGAACTCCAGACCGTCATGGAGGAGATCTCCGGCGGGCGCATGCACTACATGTTCAACCGGGTCGGCGGTCTGAAGGAGGACCTGCCCGTCGGCTGGACCACCCGCGCCCGGGAGGCCGTCGCCTCGGTGCGCTCGCGCATGGACGTGTACGACCGGCTGGTGCTCGGCAACGAGATCTTCCGGGGGCGCACCCGGGGCGTGGGCGTCCTGTCGCTCGAAGCGGTACACGCGTACGGGGTGAGCGGCCCCATCGGGCGGGCGTCGGGTCTCGACTTCGACCTCCGGCGCGACGAGCCGTACCTCGCGTACGGGGAGCTCGGTGACGTGCTCAAGGTCGTCACCCGCGAGGAGGGCGACTGCCTGGCCCGCTTCGAGTGCCTGCTGGAGCAGACGCACAACGCGCTGGACCTCGCCGACGCCTGTCTCGACCGGATCGTCGACCTGCCGCCCGGCCCGGTCAACCAGCGCCTGCCGAAGGTGCTCAAGGCGCCCGAGGGCCACACCTACGCCTGGACGGAGAACCCGCTCGGCGTCAACGGCTACTACCTGGTGTCCAAGGGCGAGAAGACCCCGTACCGGCTCAAGCTGCGCTCGGCCTCGTTCAACAACATCCAGGCCCTGACCGAGTTGCTGCCCGGGACGCTGGTGGCCGACATGGTCGCCATCCTGGGTTCGCTGTTCTTCGTCGTCGGCGACATCGACAAGTAGCGACGGGCGGTTACCGGGCGGCGGCCCGGTCCAGCAGTCCGGCCGGGACGCCCACCGGTTGGAGCAGCCAGCCGAAGTCCCCGAGGCCGCCCGGCGCGGTCAGTTCGGCCGCTTCGCCGGCCCGGGCGAGGGCCCGCACGTAGCCGGTCGGGTCGCTCGACGCCAGCGCCAGCGCCGGACGTCCGCCGCTCACCCCGAGGGCGTGCAGCGCGGCCCGCTGTCCGGTCAGCTCGGCGCCCGGCAGCGCACACGCGTCGAGCGCCACGTGCGCCGTGAGGTCGCAGGACCCGTCCGGTACGGGGGGCACCTCGCGGCCGGCGCGGAAACCGGTGAGCGTGCCGTACGGGGGGCGGGCGGCGCGGTGGTGCGCGTAGTCGACCGCGACCGCGAGTCCGGCGGTCAGGGTCGCCACGGCACCGGCCCAGGCGGCGTCCCGGGGGCGGCCGATCTCGACCCGTAGCCCGGGTGTCGGGCGGGGTCCCGTCCCGTCGTCGAGCGGCCACCAGCGGGCCGCCCACGCCGCGTCCGCGCCGTCGAGCGGTGCGCCGGCGGACTCCGTGCCGTCCGGGGCGACCAGCACCCGCCGCAGCACCCCGTCGGCGTCGGTCTCGGCGACGTCCAGGGGGACGTTGTCCAGCCACTCGTTGGCGAACAGCAGGCCCCGTACCCCGGTGGGCGGCTCGGCGCACCACTCGATCCGGTGGTCGAGGTGCACCGGCCGCCGTGCGCGCTCCACGGCCACCGCCCGGGTGCGTGGGGCCACCTCGGGCGGCAGCGCGGCCAGCACCCCGGTGACCAGTTCCCCGCGCCCGGCGCCCAGGTCCACGAAGGCCAGCTCCCCGGGGTGCCCGAGCGCCGCGTCGACCCGGCACAGCAGGCGCGCCACGGCCCCGGCGAACAGGGGTGAGGCGTGCACGGAGGTCCGGAAGTGGCCGGCGGGGCCCTCGGGGCGCAGATAGAAGCCGTGCGGCCCGTACAGGGCCTCCTCGGTCGCCGCCCGCCAGCCGCGCGGCGTCCGGCCCCCACCCGTCGCCGGGGGCTCGGTCGGGTCGGTGGGCTGCCCCGGGCCGGGGGTCGTCTCGTCCGTCACGGAGCCAGGCTAGGCGCTGTGCGGCGCGGGCCCGTCGCCCCTTTCGTGGTGTGCGTCGCCTCCTGGCCGTGGATCCGGCCGAGCAGCCGGCGACCCCGGTCCGGCGGGGCGCGGAACCGGACCCCGCCGGTCCGCAGCACGGGCCCGGACACCGGCCCGGACACCGGCCCGGAGCCGTCTCCGCCGGGCGGTGCGGACGGTGCCGCCTCCACCTAGGGGAGTACGCGTGGCCGATGGGGATGAGACCTCCGGTTGACCCCTGCACAGGGCACGCGTACCTACCCTGGGTTACGTGCAGCGCGTTTATGACTTCCTCCGCAGACACCCGACCGGGGTCGACGTCTTCTGGGCCGTCGTCCTGTTCGGGATCAACCTGGCGGGACTGATCAGCTCGGTGGACAACCCGCCCCCGCCGGACACCGCGCCCGGTGCGGTGCTGGGCGTCACCTCCGTGGCGCTGTCGCTGTTGCTGGGGCTGGTGGTCGCGCTGCGCCGCCGGGTGCCCGAGCGGATGCTGATCCTGGCCACCGTCGTCGGCCTGGCCCAGGTCGCGCTGGACGTGCCGGTGATGTTGGTCAACTTCGCCATGCTGGTGATCGTCTACACCGTTGCCGCGGACGGGGCCGGCTGGGCCTCCCGGTTCGCGCTGGTCGTGGGCCTCGCCGCGGCACCCGTGTCGACGCTCCGCTGGCCGGAACCCGACCAGACGGTGGTCCGTCAAGCGCTGTTCATCGTCTTCCTCATGGTGCCGTTCGCCCTCGCCTGGGTGCTCGGCGACTCCATCCGCACCCGCCGCGCCTATCTGGCCCAGCTGGAGGAGCGCGCGGCCCGGCTGGAGCGGGAGCGGGAGGCCCAGGCCAAGGTCGCGGTCGCCGCCGAACGCGCCCGCATCGCCCGCGAGCTGCACGACGTGGTCGCGCACAACGTCTCCGTCATGGTCGTCCAGGCCGACGGCGCCGCCTACGTCCTGGACGCCGCCCCCGACCAGGCGCGCAAGGCGTTGGAGACCATCTCCGGCACCGGCCGCCAGGCGCTCGCGGAGATGCGCCGGCTGCTCGGCGTGCTGCGCACCGGGGAGCCGGAGGAGTCCGGCGAGTACGTTCCGCAGCCCGACGTGGAGCAGCTGGGCGAGCTGGTGGAGCAGTGCCGCACGGCCGGTCTCCCCGTCGACTTCAAGGTCGAGGGCACGCCCCGCCCGCTGCCCAGCGGGGTGGAGCTGACGGCGTACCGCATCGTGCAGGAGGCCCTCACCAACACCCGCAAGCACGGTGGCCCCAACGCGGGCGCCAGCGTCCGGCTGGTCTACTTCGACGACGGCCTCGGCCTGCTCGTGGAGGACGACGGCAAGGGCGCCCCGCACGAGTTGTACGAGGACGGCGGCGCCGACGGCCGCGGCCACGGCATGATCGGCATGCGGGAGCGGGTCGGCATGGTCGGCGGCACCCTGGACGCGGGTCCCCGCCCGGGCGGAGGATTTCGCATCAGCGTCCTGCTGCCCCTCAAGCCCGCACACTGAACACACCGAAGGTCCGCTCCGGGGCCGTGCCGCGCCCGCGGCTGCCCGGGGCCGCCGGGTCGTCACGGGCGACCCGGCCGATGTCCGTACAGGAAGGGAAGTCCCTCATGACCCCGATCCGGGTGATGCTCGTCGATGACCAGGTGCTGCTGCGCACCGGCTTCCGGATGGTGCTCGCCGCCCAGCCGGACATGGACGTCGTTGCGGAGGCGGGCGACGGGGTCGAGGCCCTGGAGGTGCTGCGCGCGTCCTCCGTCGACGTCGTCCTCATGGACGTGCGCATGCCGAAGCTGGACGGGGTCGAGACCACCCGCCGGATCTGCTCGGGCCCCAACCCCCCGAAGGTCCTGATCCTCACCACCTTCGACCTCGACGAGTACGCCTTCTCCGGGCTGAAGGCCGGCGCCTCCGGGTTCATGCTCAAGGACGTGCCCCCGGCCGAGCTGCTGACCGCCATCAGGTCCGTGCACAGCGGTGACGCCGTGGTCGCGCCCTCCACCACCCGGCGGCTGCTCGACCGGTTCGCGCCGATGCTCCCGGAGACCGGCACCCAGCCGCGGAACAAGCAGCTGGAACGGCTCACCGACCGGGAGCGCGAGGTGATGGTGCTGGTCGCCCAGGGCCTGTCCAACGGGGAGATCGCGGCCCGTCTGGTGCTGTCCGAGGCGACCGTGAAGACCCATGTGGGGCGCATCCTCACCAAGCTGGGGCTGCGGGACCGGGTCCAGGTCGTGGTGCTCGCCTACGAGACGGGACTGGTGCGCGCGGGCGGCGGGGCCCGCTGAACCCGTGAGCGGGGGCGCGCGCCGGTGGCGGCCGGTCAGCGCAGGATGCCCTCCAGGAGGTCCGCCCCCAGCCGGGCCACCACCGTCACGTCGAGCTGGTGCAGCACGTAGCGACCGCGCCGACGGGGGCTGACCAGCCCGGCCTTCTTCAACACCGAGAGATGCCGCGACACCTCGGGGGCACTGATGCCCAGGGCGTGCGCCAGCTCACCCGTGGTGTACGGGGAACGGGCGATGTTGCGGCACAGCCGGAGCCGCACCGGATGCGCCAGTGCCTCCAGCCGGCGTTCCAGCAGCTCCACGGAGGCGGGCGCGGGCAGCTCCGCGGTCGCCACCGGGTACTGGATGACCGGCCGCCAGCCCGGGGCGTGCAGCGCCAGCAGGTGCGGCCAGCCGAAGTACGAGGGGACGAGCACCAGTCCGGTGCCGACCGCGGGGTCCACGGCGGTGGTGGAGCCCTGCGCCAGCTTGTCGAGGAAGACGTACCGGCGGTCCTCGTCGACCGACAGGGCGGGGGAGACCGCGGTGAGCGCCTCCACGAGTCCCTTGCGGCGCAGCAGTTCCGTCTTGTGTCGGGCGTCGGCGGCCAGTTGCCCCTGGACGCGGCGCCAGGTGTCGGCGAAGAACGCCTCCTCGCAGTCCTCGATGAGGCGGCGCAACCAGGCGCGCACGGCTCCCGGGTCCGCCAGGAGGCGTCGGGTGAAGTCGGTCTGGCGCGGGCCCCGGGTGGCGGCCAGCTCCAGGGACTCGGCGGCGACCGCGGGGTCGGTCAGCGGGGACGGCCGGCCCTGGTCGTAGGTCTGGTTGCAGGTGAACTCCAGTGCGGCGTTCACGAACCGCTCGTCGTCCAACCGGTCGAGCACGTCCAGCTCCTCGGCGAGGGTCGCCGCCGGCCGGCCGTGGTGACCGCGCAGCCCCGCGAAGGCCATGAAGACGTCCGAGAACGTCGTCCGCCACAGGAAGTCCGCCTCGCACAGGCGGTCTGCCAGGTCCGGCTTCAGGGACGCGGAGGTCGCGGTGGCCCAGCCGTGCAGGCCCGGGTGGTGACCCGGCTCCGCGAGGGCGTGCAGCGCGAGGCCCAGCTCCGCGAGGGGGGACGGCTCGAAGACGATCCGTTCGGGCGGTAGGCCCGCGATGTGGATGCGCACGCTCATGGAGCCATGGTGCACCCGGTTGCGGCCGGGGCCCGCGCCGATTGACGGCCGGCGTCAATCGGCGTGACCGGGTGACGGTGCCCGCCGCACGCTCGTGGGAGTTCGGCCCGGCCGATCCACCTACGAACCGAGGGGTACGCATGAGCCTCACTCAGCAGTACGCGTTGGACCTGTACCGGGCTCGGCGGCGGGGGGAGCCGTTGCCTCCGGCGCCGGGGCGCCACGACTGGCGGACTCTTGGGGAGTTCCGCGAATTCTCCCGTTTGCGTCGGGGGCGGCCGGCTCGGGGTCGCTGGTGGCGCACCCTGTTCCGCACGGCGCGCTGACCCGCTACGTCCCGCTCCCGCCCGCTGCCCTGCACAGTGCGCCCCGCTTTCGCGCAGTTCCCCGCGCCCCTGATCAGGTGCGTTCCGCTGGGCGTGTTCTGTTCAGCCGGGCTGCGCTGTGGTGTTGCGCAGTTCCCCGCGCCCCTGATCTCGGGTGCGGTCTCCCGCGGGTGCGGCCCTGCCAGACGGACATGAGCCACGACGGATAGGGGCGCGGGGAACTGCGCAAAGCAACATCGCACCCCACAGAACAACGCACGCGCAGCGGATCGCACCGGATCAGGGGCGCGGGGAACTGCGCGAAATCATCAGCGCACCGCGCAGAGCAGCGCACGCCGAGCGGATCGCACCGATCCAGCGCCCCCGCGAAACCGCACGGGCAACCACAGCGCCCCCGCGAAACATCGCACAGCAGCCGCCCAAGAACCACAGTTAGCATGACGACAAGTCGTCCGGTACCCCGAGCGGACTGGAACGGAAGGTCGTCACCGAGTGAACGCGCTCCACCCCCCCGACCCCAGGGACCGCCCCGCCCGCCTCACCGTCGGCGTCGTGGGAGCGGGCCGCGTGGGCCCCGCCCTGGCCGCCTCGCTGCAACTCGCCGGCCACCGCCCGGTGGCCGTGTCCGGCGTCTCCGAGACCTCGGTGCGCCGCGCCGCACACATGCTCCCCGACGTACCGCTGGTCACCCCCGAGGAAGTGCTGGCCCGCGCGGAACTCGTCCTGCTGACGGTCCCCGACGACGCCCTGCCCGGCCTCGTCGAAGGACTCGCGGACACCGGCGCGGTCCGCCCCGGCCAGCTGATCGCGCACACCTCCGGCCGGTACGGCGTGAAGGTTCTCGACCCCGCGCTGCGCGCCGGTGCGCTGCCGCTGGCCCTGCACCCGGTGATGACCTTCACGGGCACCCCCGTGGACGTGCAGCGCCTGGCCGGCTGTTCGTTCGGGGTCACCGCGCCCGAGGCGCTGAGGCTCGCCGCCGAGGCGCTGGTGATCGAGATGGGCGGCGAACCGGAGTGGATCGCCGAGGAGTCCCGGCCGCTGTACCACGCGGCCCTCGCCCTCGGCGCGAACCACCTGGTCACCCTGGTCGCCCAGGCCATGGACCTGCTGCGGACGGCGGGCGTCGCGGCCCCCGACCGGATGCTCGGCCCCCTCCTGGGCGCCGCCCTGGACAACGCCCTGCGCTCCGGCGACGCTGCGCTGACCGGGCCCGTCGCCCGCGGGGACGCCGGTACGGTCGCCGCGCACGTCGCCCAGTTGCGCGCGCACGCGCCCGGCGCCGTCGCCGGGTACCTGGCGATGGCGCGCGCCACGGCCGACCGGGCGCTCGCCCACGGACTGTTGAAGCCCGAACTCGCCGAGGACCTCCTCGACGTCCTCGCGGGTGAGCCGGGCCCCACGGAAGGCACCGCCCCATGACCGTCAGGCTGCTGCACACCGCCGCCGAGCTGCACGGGCCGGTCACCGGGCCCGGTGCGGCGCCCGCCGCCCGCCGTGCCGTCGTCATGACGATGGGCGCCCTCCACCCGGGCCACGCGGAGCTGATCCGCACCGCCCGCCGACAGGTCGGCACGGACGGCGAGGTCGTCGTCACCGTCTTCGTGAACCCCCTCCAGTTCGGTGCCGGCGAGGACCTCGACCGCTATCCGCGCACCCTGGACGCCGATGTGGAGCTCGCCGGGCGGGCGGGTGCCGACCTGGTCTTCGCCCCCGGCACCGACGAGGTCTACCCGGGCGGCGAGCCCCAGGTGCGGATCACCGCCGGCCCGATGGGCGAGCGGCTGGAGGGCGCCTGTCGCCCCGGCCACTTCGACGGCGTGCTCACCGTCGTCGCCAAGCTCCTCCACCTCACCCGCCCCGACCTGGCCCTGTTCGGGCAGAAGGACGCCCAGCAGCTCGCCGTGATCCGGCGCATGGTGGGGGACCTGAACTTCGGGGTGGACGTCGTGGCCGTGCCCACCGTCCGCGAGGAGGACGGTCTCGCGCGCTCCAGCCGCAACCGTTACCTCTCCGCCGCCGAACGGCGTACCGCGCTGTCCCTGTCGAAGGCCCTGTTCGCGGGCCGGGACCGGCACGCGGCCCAGGAGGCACTGCGGGCCCGGGCCGCGCTCGCGCCGAGCAGCCGCGCCCGGGCCGAAGCACTGGACGCCCTGGGCGAGGCCCGTGCGGCGGCCGATGCGCACGCCGTCGCCGGGGTCGCCCCGGGCGGGCCCGCCGCCGTGCGGGCCGCCGCCCGCCAGTGCCTGGACGCCGCGAGCCGTCTGGACCCGCCGCTCGTCCTCGACTACCTGGCGCTGGTGGACCCCTCCGACTTCATGGAGGTCCCCGACGACCACACCGGCGATGCCGTGCTCGCGGTCGCCGCCCGGGTCGGCTCGACCCGTCTCATCGACAATCTGCCCCTCGCCTTCGGCACGCCCGCGTCCGCCGGCGCGTCCGACCTCCCGGGAGCCGTCTCGTGACCCGCGCAGCACCGTCCCGCCCCGACCGGAGCACCGGCATCCGCCTGCACGCGCCCGCCCCCGGCTGGTCGCTCACCGCCGACGTCGTCGTCGTGGGCTCCGGAGTGGCCGGGCTGACCGCCGCACTGCGCTGCGCCGCCGCCGGCCTGGAGACCGTCGTCGTCACCAAGGCCCGGCTGGACGACGGTTCCACCCGCTGGGCGCAGGGCGGCATAGCGGCGGCCCTCGGCGAGGGCGACACCCCGCGCCAGCACCTCGACGACACCCTCGTCGCCGGCGCCGGACTCTGCGACGAGGACGCCGTACGGCTGCTGGTCACCGAGGGCCCGGACGCCGTGCACCGGCTCATCGACACCGGCGCCCGCTTCGACGAGTCCGAGGACGGCGGCCTGGCGCTCACCCGGGAGGGCGGCCACCACCGCCGCCGGATCGCCCACGCCGGCGGTGACGCCACCGGCGTGGAGATCTCCCGCGCCCTGGTGGACGCGGTCCGCGCCCGGGGGATACCCACCGTCGAGAACGCCCTGGTCCTGGATCTGCTGACCGATGCCGCGGGCCGGGCAGCGGGCGTCACCCTGCACGTGATGGGCGAGGGTCAGCACGACGGGGTGGGCGCCGTCCACGCCCCGCACGTGGTGCTCGCCACCGGCGGCATGGGCCAGGTGTTCGCCGCGACCACCAACCCGGCCGTGTCCACCGGCGACGGCGTCGCCCTGGCGCTGCGGGCCGGCGCCGAGGTCAGCGACCTGGAGTTCGTCCAGTTCCACCCCACGGTCCTCTTCCTCGGCGCGGACGCGGAGGGCCAGCAGCCGCTGGTCTCCGAGGCGGTCCGCGGCGAGGGCGCCCACCTGGTCGACGCCGACGGGGTGCGCTTCATGGTGGGGCAGCACGAACTCGCCGAACTGGCGCCCCGGGACGTCGTCGCCAAGGGCATCATGCGCCGCATGCGCGAACAGGGCGCCGCACACATGTACCTGGACGCCCGGCACTTCGGCGCCGAGATGTGGGAGCACCGCTTCCCGACCATCCTCGCCGCCTGCCGGGCGCACGGCCTCGACCCGGTCACCGAACCGGTCCCGGTCGCACCCGCCGCGCACTACGCCTCCGGGGGCGTGCGCACCGACGCCGACGGCCGCACCACCGTCCCCGGCCTCTACGCCTGCGGGGAGGTCGCCTGCACCGGCGTGCACGGCGCCAACCGGCTGGCCTCCAACTCGCTGCTCGAAGGACTCGTCTACGCGGAACGCATCGCCGCCGCCATCGTCAGCGCCGATCGCCGTCCCCGGGGACCGGAGCACGCACCGGAGCCGGTCGAGCACCCGCCGGCGCCCGCGCACCCCCTGCTGGCCGCGGAGGACCGGTTCCGCATCCAGCGGATCATGACCGACGGCGCCGGGGTGCTGCGCTCCGGGGACTCCCTCGCCCGGGCGGCCCGCGGGCTCCAGGACCTGCACACCGCCGCGCGGGACGCGTTGGCGGAGCACGGCAAGACCGCCGAACCCGGCGTGGACACCTGGGAGACCACCAACCTGCTGTGCGTGGCGCGGGTCCTCGTCGCCGCCGCCCTGCGCCGCGAGGAGACCCGCGGCTGCCACTGGCGCGAGGACCACGCCGGGCCCGACGACGCGCAGTGGCGCCGCCACATCGTCGTCACGCTCGCCCCCGACCGTGCGCTGGTGCTCGGTACGACGCCCGCGGCGGACTTCCCCCCGACCGTCGAGGTCACCGCATCGACCGCCGCCGCCCCCGGGCCCGCCGACGACCGGACCCGCCCGGGCGCGTACGCTGGCGCCGCGCCCGCACCGGCTGACGGCTCCCCAGGGGCGCCCCGCGGCACCCGTACCGCCGACCGCCCGACCGCCGTCCCCAGGAGCACTGAGCCGTGAGCGACACCCACCTTCCCCTCGTCCCCGAAGCCGGCTGCGGCGACGGCTGCGGCTGCGGTGCGCCCGCCGACGGTGCGTACGAGGAGGCCGCCGAGTGCGGTCTCGACCCGGCGCTCGCCGCCCTGCTGGCCGCCGCCGGACTCGATCCGGTCGAGGTCGAGGACATCGCCCACCTGGCCGTCGAGGAGGACCTGGACGGCGGGGTCGACGTCACGACCGTGGCGACCATCCCGGAGGACGCCGTCGCGACCGCCGACTTCACCGCCCGCGAGGCGGGCACGGTGGCCGGGCTGCGGATCGCCGAGGCGGTGCTGTCCATCGTCTGCACCGACGAGTTCGAGGTCGAACGGCACGTCGAGGACGGCGACCGGGTGACCGCCGGGCAGCCGCTGCTCAGCGTCACCTCCCGCACCCGCGACCTGCTCACCGCCGAGCGCAGCGCGCTGAACCTGCTGTGCCGGCTGTCCGGCATCGCGACCGCGACGCGCGCGTGGGCCGACGTCCTGGAGGGCAGCGGCGCGCAGGTCCGCGACACCCGCAAGACCACGCCCGGGCTGCGGTCCCTGGAGAAGTTCGCGGTCCGCTGCGGCGGCGGCGTCAACCACCGGATGTCGCTGTCGGACGCGGCCCTGGTCAAGGACAACCACGTGGTCGCCGCCGGCGGGGTCGCCCAGGCGTTCGCCCGGGTCCGCGAGGCGTTCCCCGAGGTGCCCGTCGAGGTCGAGGTGGACACCCTGCACCAGCTGCGGGAGGTCGTCGACGCGGGCGCCGACCTGATCCTGCTGGACAACTTCACGCCCACCGAGACCGCGGAGGCCGTCGCCCTGGTGAAGGGCCGCGCGCTGTTGGAGTCCTCCGGCCGCCTCACCCTCGCCAACGCCCGCGCGTACGCGGACACCGGAGTCGACTTCCTCGCGGTGGGCGCGCTCACCCACTCCTCGCCGATCCTGGACATCGGCCTGGACCTGCGCGAGGCGGCGCCCGCGCCCCGGACGCACGACGGTGGAGCGGAGTGACCCCATGCTGCTGACGATCGACGTGGGCAACACCCACACCGTGCTCGGGCTGTTCGACGGTGAGGAGATCGTCGAGCACTGGCGCATCTCCACCGACGCCCGCCGCACCGCCGACGAACTCGCCGTCCTGCTCCAGGGACTCATGGGCATGCACCCGCTGCTCGGGATGGAGTTGGGCGAGGGCATCGACGGCATCGCCATCTGTTCCACGGTGCCGTCGGTGCTGCACGAGCTGCGCGAGGTCACCCGGCGCTACTACGGGGACGTCCCGGCCGTCCTGGTGGAGCCGGGCATCAAGACCGGGGTGCCGATCCTCATGGACAACCCCAAGGAGGTCGGCGCCGACCGCATCATCAACGCGGTCGCCGCGGTCGACCTGTACGGCGGGCCCGCGATCGTCGTGGACTTCGGTACGGCAACGACCTTCGACGCGGTGTCCGCGCGCGGGGAGTACACCGGCGGGGTGATCGCCCCGGGCATCGAGATCTCCGTGGAGGCGCTCGGGGTGCGCGGTGCGCAGCTGCGCAAGATCGAGCTGGCCAGGCCGCGCAGCGTGATCGGCAAGAACACGGTGGAGGCCATGCAGTCGGGCATCCTGTACGGCTTCGCCGGGCAGGTCGACGGGGTCGTCACGCGGATGGCGCGGGAGTTGGCGCCCGATCCCTCCGACGTCACCGTCATCGCCACGGGGGGGCTTGCGCCGATGGTGCTCGGGGAGGCGTCCGTCATCGACGAGCACGAGCCCTGGTTGACGCTGATCGGGCTCCGTCTCGTCTATGAACGCAACGTAGCCCGCATGTAACGCCGCGCTGGCCTGTACGTCCCGGTGCGCGTCCGCTGTTCCGTGCGGTGCGCTGCGGTCACCCGCGCAGTTCCCCGCGCCCCTGATCCGGTGCGTTCCGCTGTACGTGCCTTGTTCAGCGGGGTGCGCTGGTGCTTCGCGCAGTTCCCCGCGCCCCTGTCCATCGGGCCGAGCACGTCCGCCCGCAGCTGCCCCCACCAGGAGCGCCCCGACAGGGGCGCGGGGAACTGCGCACGCCGAGCAGGTCGCACCCGATAGGGGGCGCGGGGAACTGCGCAAACCCGCAGCGCACCGCGCAGAACAGCGCACGGCGAGCGGATCGCACCTGATCAGGGGCGCGGGGAACTGCGCGAAACAACAGCGCACCTAACTGGACACCGCACGCGCAGCGGATCGCACCCAACTGGACACCGCACGCGCGCAGCGGATCGCACCGGAGGAACGAGACACGCTGACAAAAGGCGAGTTTTGTCTGATTAGCGCGTATCGTCACCCCATGCCCACGCCCTACGGATCTTGCGGCGGCCTGGCGTTCAGCGCCAAGGAGCTACGTGTGCTCCGCCGTGCCCTCGCCCTCGCCGTTCACCCCCGGCCCGTATCCGCCGAGGACGTCCAGGACTCCCTCCGCCTCGCCGAATCGGTGGACGAGGCACTGCACGAGAGCGCCCGGCTGCGCGCCTTCCTGATCGCCGACCTGACCCGCTACCGGGCCGCCCTGCCCGGCACCACCAGCGGCTACCTCACGCTCCTTGAGGAGGTGCTCGCGGTCGGGTACCAGCCCGTCCCGGACGACCTCGCCGCCCTGCGTGCGCTCCGGGGCAGCCCGGTTGCCGCGGCGCTCCTGGAACGCTGTCGGGTCCTCGCCGAGCGCGCGGTGCGGGTCCACCTCGCCGCCCGGACGGTGCCGGTGCCGGCCGCTCCGGTGTACGCGCCCGCCGGTCGCTCCGGCGGCACCGCGGTGGCCGTCCTCCCGGCCTCCCGGGCCCGGCTGACCGCCCTGCCCGGCGGGCTGGTCGCCCCGCGCGCCGCGAGCGGGGACACCCCCGCCGAGCGGCCCAAACCGGCCGGCCCGGCCGACCCCGCGGCGCCGCACCGCCCGGTGCCCACCCCGGCCGAGGTGTTCCCGCCGCGCCGGCGCCCCGCGGCCCCGGGAAAGCCCGGCGGGACCCCCGCGCCCGATCCGGCGCCGCCCGCCGAACCGCCCCAGCAACGGGCGGCCGGATAGCGCTCGCTACCCTGACCCCATGGACTACGTCTCCGCGCTGCTGCCCCCCACGGTGATGGCCGTGTTCTTCACCGCGCTCATCGTGACGATCGTGAAGACCCAGGGGGGCGACAAGAAGGCCAAGGAGGACGCGGCCGTCGACTACGCCCTCCGCCAGGCGGAGCGGGCCCGCCAGTCGACCGCGGTCCGCGACGACAGCGCCTGAGGCCCACCCGAGCAGCCGAGCCCCGGCGGAGCCCCGCACCGCGGGCCCGCCGAACCCGCCGCCGCGCGCACCCCGCGCGGCGGCGCACCCCTTTCGCGATACCGCACCGAACAGCTGCGATTTGTCGCGCCGCAGGTGAATTATCCGGATATGGTGCGAGCTGTGCCTCGCCCCCTGGGAGAACTCGAAGACTCGGTCATGACGCGGGTCTGGCAGTGGAACCGTCCGGTGACCGTGCGAGAAGTCCTCGAAGACCTCCAGCGGGAACGCACGATCGCGTACACCACCGTGATGACCGTCCTCGACAACCTCCACCAGAAGGGCTGGGTGCGCCGCGAGGCCGAAGGGCGCGCCTATCGGTACGAGGCCGTGTCGACCCGGGCCGCCTACTCGGCCGCACTGATGAACGAGGCGTGGTCGCAGAGCGACAATCCGGCCGCCGCCCTCGTCGCGTTCTTCGGCATGATGTCGCCCGAACAGCGCGAAGCCCTCAGCGACGCCGTACGCATGGTGCAGGGCCCCGAAACCCCGCCCCCGCCCGCACCGCGAAACGAACCCGCGCACGACACGGCTAACGACGCGGGGAAGCCCGCCGAGCCGACCCGGAGCCCCGAGGGCGAGCCCCCCGCGTCGAACGCGGAGGACGGGCGATAGCGTCCGTTCATGCCAGCAGAGCAACCCGGAGTTCCGGCGGTCCCGACGAATGTCCCAGATTCCGAGGTCACCGGGGCACCCGCACCCGTCAGGAAAGCGGTCACCGTCCGACGGGCCCGTACCAGTGATGTCGCCGAGGTGCGCCGACTCCTTGACGTCTACGTCAACAAGCGCATCCTCCTCGACAAAGCCACGGTCACGCTTTACGAGGACATCCAGGAGTTCTGGGTGGCGGAACGCGACGACAACGCCCAGCTCGTCGCGTGCGGGGCGTTGCACGTGATGTGGGAAGACCTCGCGGAAGTGCGCACACTTGCCGTGAACCCCGCGCTCAAGGGCGAGGGCGTCGGCCATCAACTGCTGGAGAAGCTGCTCCAGACCGCCCGCTGGCTCGGTGTTCGGCGCGTTTTCTGCCTCACCTTCGAAGTCGACTTCTTCGCGAAGCACGGCTTCGTCGAGATCGGTGAGGCGCCCGTGGACTCGGATGTGTACGGCGAGCTGCTGCGTTCCTATGATGAGGGCGTCGCCGAGTTCCTCGGACTCGAACGAGTGAAACCGAACACCTTGGGCAACAGCCGGATGCTTCTGCATCTGTGAGCGACCGGACATCGTATTCCGCTCAGTCCACGCCGCGGTGCCCTATGTCCGAAACGCGTGTGTTTCCTAGGCTTCTCGGGAGCGATCGGTCCGGGCGGTCTCGCCTAGGGGTTTGTGTTTTCCCAGCAAAAGCGGTTTGCTTTCCGACGTACTGCTGTACTGCATATAACAAGGGACGGCGAATCGGCGGCGGGTGCCGCGGGGACCGACCCGCACGTTATCGATGAAAGGAAAATCCGGTGGCACAGAAGGTTCAGGTCCTTCTTGTCGACGACCTCGACGGTGGCGAGGCCGACGAGACCGTGACGTTCGCGCTGGACGGCAAGACCTACGAGATCGACCTCACGACGGCCAACGCGGACAAGCTGCGCGGCCTGCTGGAGGCGTATGTGAAGGGTGGGCGCCGCACCGGCGGCCGGTCCGCGGGCGGTCGGGGCAAGGCCCGTGCCGCGGCGGCCGGGGGCAGCGGCCAGGAGACGGCCCAGATCCGTGCCTGGGCGAAGGAGAACGGATACGAGGTCAACGACCGGGGCCGGGTCCCGGCGAACATCCGTCAGGCGTACGACGACGCCCACCGCTGATCACGCGCTCGGCCCAACCGGAGCCGTAGGCACTCGCTGGCCACGGCGTCCACGAGCCGAACGAGGTCGGGGGCGTCCCCACCGCCCCCGCGCGCGTTCCCTCGCACACGGTGCGCCGTGAGGGGGCGTAGCGCCGGGAGCGAGGGTTCCACCGGCCGCCCCGGCTCGGGGGGCCGCACCCATGAGGTGGCCCCTCCTGCGGGGCCGCCGCCCGGCGCCGGCCAGCCCGGCGGCCGGGGCGCCTCGATCGATTGGCCCGCGCCGACGGCCACCAGTCCCAGTTCCCCGGCCAGCGCCCCCCACTCCAGCCAGGCGAGCAGGCCCGGCACCTCTTCGGCGGAGCCGGCGGCCACCAGGAACCGCGTGCGCGGGCCGCAGCGGGCCACCGGCCCCACCGCCGCCCTGCCCAGTCGCTCCAGCACCGCGCGGGCCGCCCGTGACGGAACCTCCAGGGCGTCGAAGCGCACTCCGGTCACCAGGAGCACCCCCGGCCCGGCGCCGGCCCCCCGCGGGGCCCCGGGAACCGTCGGCCAGCCCAGCTCGTTCTCGTACCACTGGCGCACCCCGCCGCCGTCGGGGAGCGGACGTCGGGGGCGGGGAACGGTGGGAGCCATGTCGGAACAACAGCCACAGCAGGGCCGTGGTTACGCACCGTGGTCACCGGTCGGCCCAGGGTGGCCGAAACGGTGCGCACGACCCGGGGTCACGCCGCGCGGTTGTTCGCCCGTAGCGGAGGGGAGGGGGGCTCCCCGCATGGACTGTCCGTACGTGCGGGTAAGACATCCCTAGTGGGGAGGGGCGACACGCAAGGCCCGGGCGGTCCCCGTTCGCCATCGGCGTACTGATGGTAGGGGTAACTGCCTGGCCTGCGGGAACATCGTCTCGCACCATCGGGTTGGAGCAGATGTCGGCGTTCGGGGTCAGGAGGCCACGCACGGGTGTCGGCAGTTGGAATGAGCGGTCCCCGCTTGCGGGACTAAGCTGCGGAAGGACAGGGAGGGGACCGACCCCTTTCACTGCCTGACCGCTCTGAGGAGCGATTAACGATGTTCGAGAGGTTCACCGACCGCGCGCGGCGGGTTGTCGTCCTGGCTCAGGAAGAGGCCCGGATGCTCAACCACAACTACATCGGCACTGAGCACATCCTCCTGGGCCTGATCCACGAGGGTGAGGGTGTCGCCGCTAAGGCCCTGGAGAGCCTCGGGATTTCTCTTGAGGCGGTCCGCCAGCAGGTGGAGGAGATCATCGGCCAGGGCCAGCAGGCCCCGTCCGGGCACATCCCCTTCACCCCCCGTGCCAAGAAGGTCCTGGAGCTGTCGCTCCGCGAGGCCCTTCAGCTGGGCCACAACTACATCGGCACGGAGCACATCCTGCTCGGCCTGATCCGTGAGGGCGAGGGCGTCGCCGCCCAGGTCCTGGTCAAGCTGGGTGCCGACCTGAACCGGGTGCGGCAGCAGGTCATCCAGCTGCTGTCCGGCTACCAGAACAAGGAGACGGCCACCGCCGGAGGTCCCGCCGAGGGCACCCCGTCGACGTCCCTGGTCCTGGACCAGTTCGGTCGCAACCTGACGCAGGCCGCCCGGGAGTCCAAGCTCGACCCGGTCATCGGGCGCGAGAAGGAGATCGAGCGGGTCATGCAGGTGCTGTCCCGCCGCACCAAGAACAACCCGGTCCTCATCGGCGAGCCCGGCGTCGGCAAGACCGCCGTCGTCGAGGGACTGGCGCAGGCCATCGTCAAGGGCGAGGTGCCCGAGACCCTCAAGGACAAGCACCTCTACACCCTCGACCTGGGCGCGCTGGTCGCCGGCTCCCGCTACCGCGGTGACTTCGAGGAGCGCCTGAAGAAGGTCCTCAAGGAGATCCGCACCCGCGGCGACATCATCCTCTTCATCGACGAGCTGCACACCCTCGTCGGTGCGGGTGCCGCCGAGGGCGCCATCGACGCGGCGAGCATCCTCAAGCCGATGCTGGCCCGCGGCGAACTCCAGACCATCGGTGCCACCACGCTGGACGAGTACCGCAAGCACCTGGAGAAGGACGCCGCCCTGGAGCGCCGCTTCCAGCCCATCCAGGTCGCCGAGCCGTCGCTCCCGCACACCATCGAGATCCTCAAGGGTCTGCGCGACCGCTACGAGGCGCACCACCGCGTCTCCATCACGGACGACGCCCTGGTCCAGGCCGCCACGCTGGCCGACCGGTACATCTCGGACCGCTTCCTGCCGGACAAGGCCATCGACCTGATCGACGAGGCCGGCTCCCGGATGCGCATCCGTCGGATGACCGCGCCGCCGGACCTGCGCGAGTTCGACGAGAAGATCGCCGGCGTCCGCCGCGACAAGGAGTCCGCGATCGACTCGCAGGACTTCGAGAAGGCCGCGTCCCTGCGCGACAAGGAGAAGCAGCTCCTCGCCGCGAAGGCCAAGCGCGAGAAGGAGTGGAAGGCCGGCGACATGGACGTCGTGGCCGAGGTCGACGGCGAGCTGATCGCCGAGGTCCTCGCGACCGCCACCGGCATCCCGGTCTTCAAGCTGACCGAGGAGGAGTCCTCGCGTCTGCTGCGCATGGAGGACGAGCTCCACAAGCGGGTCATCGGCCAGAAGGACGCCATCAAGGCGCTCTCGCAGGCGATCCGCCGCACCCGGGCGGGTCTGAAGGACCCGAAGCGCCCCGGTGGGTCGTTCATCTTCGCGGGCCCCTCCGGCGTCGGCAAGACCGAGCTGTCGAAGACCCTCGCGGAGTTCCTGTTCGGCGACGAGGACGCGCTGATCTCCCTCGACATGTCGGAGTTCAGCGAGAAGCACACCGTCTCGCGGCTCTTCGGCTCGCCCCCCGGCTACGTCGGCTACGAAGAGGGCGGCCAGCTCACCGAGAAGGTGCGCCGCAAGCCGTTCTCCGTCGTGCTGTTCGACGAGGTCGAGAAGGCCCACCCGGACATCTTCAACTCCCTGCTCCAGATCCTGGAGGACGGCCGTCTCACCGACAGCCAGGGCCGGGTCGTGGACTTCAAGAACACCGTCATCATCATGACGACCAACCTCGGCACCCGGGACATCTCCAAGGGCTTCAACCTGGGCTTCGCCGCCCAGGGCGACGTCAAGACCGGGTACGAGCGCATGAAGGCCAAGGTCAACGACGAGCTGAAGCAGCACTTCCGCCCGGAGTTCCTCAACCGTGTCGACGACACGGTGGTCTTCCACCAGCTCACCGAGGAAGACATCATCCAGATCGTGGATCTGATGATCGACAAGGTGGACGAGCGCCTCAAGGACCGCGACATGGGCCTCGAACTGAGCCCCACCGCCAAGTCCCTGCTCGCCAAGCGCGGCTACGACCCCGTCCTGGGCGCCCGGCCGCTGCGCCGGACCATCCAGCGGGAGATCGAGGACATCCTCTCCGAGAAGATCCTCTTCGGTGAGCTGCGCCCCGGTCACATCGTGGTCGTCGACACCGAGGGCGAGGGCGAGGAGATCGCCTTCACCTTCCGCGGCGAGGAGAAGACCGCACTGCCGGACGTCCCGCCGATCGAGCAGGCCGCCGGTGGGGGCGCGGGCCCCAACCTGAGCAAGGAAGCGTGACCCCGCCCCGCGCGGACCGCACACGCTGAGGGGTTGCCCCCGGACCTACGAGTCCGGGGGCAACCCCTTTTCCGGGTCTACGTCCGTTCCCTCGCCTCCGGTCCGGTCCTCAATGCGGACCACATTCACCGTGTCCGGTAGTTCGCTCAGCCCGCGCAGCGGCACTTCGTCGCCGTGGGCCGCGTCAATCGTCAGCAGCATGAGCCGGGGGAATCGGACGGGAAACAGCGAAAGGTCGAGGGGGTGCGCGGGGGGCCGGCCGACCAGGGTCAGCGCCTGGAGTTCCGGCAGGTCGAACCCGTCGGGGATCGTGGCGAGTTCCCGCATCCACACCACGAGTTCCGTCAGCCGCCGGATCTTCGCCATTTCCCGCCAGTCGCCCGGGGACACGGCGTCGCGGAAGAGCCCCAAACAGAGGTCGTCCCGGACGTCCATCGACTGGAGCAACGCCCAAGGGACCCGGCCGACGGACTCGGTGACGTCCAGGGTCACCGACGTCGGCCGATATCGGAAAACGTACTCCGCGACGGCATTCGGTTCGATGCCTCCCCACAGGTGCACCCGGGGACGTCCGCCGAGTTCTCCCAGGGCGCGGAGTTCGGCTGCGCTCTGCACCGTGAAGAACAGTTCTTCGGGGTCGAGCCGGGCGATGACGTCCCTGGCGTAGCGGGCCGTGTCGAAACGGTGCCAGGACCAGGCGAGTTGCGACCGTATGGAAAGGGACGGGTCGTGTGCGTAGCGGGCGAGGAAGGGAATCGCGGCGTCGGACTCGATGCGTGACGCCGTGATGACCACCATGCGGGATTCCTTCGCTCCCAGTTCGTCCGGTCCGGGCAACAGATCGAGGACGAGCGGGCCGATCGTGGCGAGTTCTCGGGCGGCTTCCGGATTCGGCGGGGGAATGAGCGCGTTCAACCGTTCCCCGACCCGTTCGCGCACCGCGGGGTCGAGTTCCGTCGCGTGTTCCAGGCAGGCGGCGGCCAGCAAGTGGATGCGGCTGCGGTCACGGCTCTCGGCCGCCCGGTCGCCCGCCGCCACCAGGCCGTCGAGGATCTCCGCGCGTTCCCGGGGGCGGGCGTGGCCCACCGCCATGCGGATGACGTCCTCCCACTGGTCGTCGGCGGCGTGCCGGGTCAGCAGCCCGATGTCCCACTCCTCGACGGCCCGGCGGGCGCCCAAGTAGTCCTGGAAGGTGCGGTGCACGAAGGTCACCGCGCCGGGGGACGGTTCGAGGAGCAGACCGCTGCGCAGCAGGAGGTGGGCGAAGACGGTGCGGGCGCCGCCGAGGGCCGCCGCTTCGGGTACGGCGGGCAGCGCCTCGCCGATGATGGCCTCGGCGCGGTCCCGGTCGAGTTCGGTGCGGCCGTTGCGGATCAGCCAGTAGGCGAGCCGTTGCAGGAGTTGGGTCTGCGGTTCCTGGCGCAGCTCCAGGCCGACCGTGGTGAGGACGTCGCGCTCCCGGTCCCGTCGGGCGAGCAGCATCGCGAGGGCGGCCTCGTACAACTCCTTGCGGCCGTGCGGGAGGTAGCCGCGGCGGTCCCGGTGCAGGGCGCAGATCAGTCCGCACATCAGCGGGTTGGTGGCCAGCCGGCCGAGGTCGGGTTTGGTGGTGACGGCGGTGAGCAACTGCCGTTCGTAGGAGTCGAGCAGGGCGGTCGTGGGTGCGTCGGTGCCGTGGCGGGCCGCGGAGTGCCAGCGGTGGATGAAGGAGTCCACGTGGGTGCGGCTCATGGGGGAGAGGGTGAGCTCCGTGAAGCCCTCGTCGGCCAGCCAGTCCTCCCGGACGGCGGAGGGGCGGGAGGTCACCAGCCAGCGGTTGCCGGGGTACGCAGTGACCAGGTCGCCGAGCCAGGTCCGGGTGCGGTCGCGTTCGACGTCGGGGACCTCGTCGATGCCGTCCACGAGGACGAGTGCGCGTCCGCTGGTGAGGACGTGGTCGGCCCAGCCCTGGGGTTGGGCGCCGGCGAGCGGGGAGCCGATGGCGTCGAGGAAGCGTTCCGGGCCGGGGAGCCGTTCGCCGTGCCGGGTGAGGGTGCGCAGCGGAAGGACGAACGGCACGAGGTCGTACAGATGGGCCAGCGGGCCGTCCGGGGCGGCGCGGGTGGCGGAGACGGCGAGCCACTGGACGAGCGTGGTCTTGCCGGAGCCCGCGACGCCCCGCAACAGGACCTTGGAGTGGGTGGCGAGGACCCGGTCGGCGAGGTGCGTGGTGGCGGGCCGTGGGGCGGTGAGGTGGTCGGCCAGGGCGCCGGACCGCGGCGGTTCGACGGGCTCCTCGGTGGAGGTGAGGCTCAGGTACGCCAGGTCCAGCGGCCAGGCGCCCGGTGTTGCGGTGAGGTCGATGCCGTAGATGGTGAGCTTGCTGTGCTTGGTGGCGACGTGGGTGCGGTAGCGGCGTTCGAAGGCGGCCCGGACCGTGTCGGGGCGGGGGGCGCGGGTGATGAGTTCGTCCAGTTTGGCGATGGTCTCGGCCTGGACGCGGCTCTGGGCCACCAGGGTGCGGGCGATGAAGGTGGAGCGCTGGGTGAAGAAGTGCAGCACGTGCAGACAAGCCCACTCGACGGCGGAGGAGAGGAACAGCGCGGCGTCGGCGGACAGGTGGTGGTCCGGGGGCGGGGCGGCGGCCTCGGCGGCCCGGGTGCGCAGGGTCTTCGCCAGTTCGCGGTGGCCGAGTTGCACGGCCTGGACGTCGTCCATGTCGAGGTCACCGAGGGCGAGCAGCGTAGTGGCGAGGGCGTCGGCGATGACAATCGCCTCGTCGGCGGGGAAGGCGCGTTCGCCGGGTGAGGTGACGGCCTCGCGCACCAGGCGGCCGGCGAGCCGGTGCAGCTGTGCTTCGGAGAGGGTGCGCCGTTCGCCCCGGAAGGACACGTAGGCCGAGAGCCGTACCGGCTGGTCGACCAGTCCCGCGCCGGGGCCCTCCGTCACGAACAGCTTCTTGACCAGGGGGGCGATCGCGCTGGAAGCGAGGCGTGCGCCCAGTACCGATGGGTCCATCCGGTCTCCCCCGTGGTCTTTCCCGTGCTCTTGGTGGTCCCCGTGTGCCCTGGGTCACCTCCGCCGCCCCGAATCGGCCCCGACCGAGCCCGGTTCGACGTCCGCAGCGGTGCCCGGAACGCCAGGTCGAGAGTAGCCCGGGTCACATTCGGGGGGTGCTGGATCTTGCCTCCCGGTGACATGGGGCACAGGCGTTTTGCCCGGTACTACGGGGATTAGTGGATGGTTCGCGGCGGGTGGCCCGAGGTGGTGGACGGCTGGGGCGGGGCGGTCACGGGGCGTGGGCGGAGGGTGTGCGAGGTGGGGCCCGGGAGGGCGGGCGTTGAGGCGGTCCACTGCACCAAACCACCCACCTCAGGGTTTTTTATGGCCCATTTCGCCTGAAAAGGGACGCAGGGTGAACGCTGTCAAGGCCCCTCCGGTGTGACGTTTATGTACGAGTTCGCCTAGTAGTGGAGGGGTTTGAACCGATGTGGGGTGGCGGGTTACCAATGAATCGCACCCCGGTCGGTACAGCGACGTACGCCGGGTCACCCCGTACCTGTCCGAGATCGCGCACCCCACGGTCCCGATGCCTCACCCGAGAGCGTCACAGCGGCCCGCGCGGCTCCCTCAGGACGCGTACGTCCCCCCAATCCGGAGGTTCCCGTATGTCTAAGTTCGCCACGTCCCTCAAGTCCGGTTCGTCCCTGATTCGTACCCGGACGGTCGCCGTCGTCGCCGGCGTCGGAGTCTCGGCCGCACTGGGCGCCGGGGTCGCGGCGGCTGCGACCCCGGGTCACGCCGTCACCTCGGCCCCGAGCACGGTCGCCGAGTCCGTCAAGGTCCAGGCCGCCGCCCAGGCGAAGGCCGCCAAGGCCACCGCCGCGGCGCAGGCCAAGGCCGCCGAGGCCGCGAAGGCCAAGAAGTCGGTCACCGCCAAGCCGGTCGCCGCGCAGAAGAGCACCGGCTGGGTCAAGCCGCTCAGCTCCTACGCGCTGTCCGCGAGCTACGCCCAGGCCGGCGGCATGTGGGCCAGCAAGCACTCCGGCCAGGACTTCGCCGTCCCGACCGGCACCCCCGTGAACTCCATCAGCGGCGGCACCGTCGTCAAGGCGGGCCCCAACGGCGGTGGCGACGGTCCCGCGTACGGCAACGCCGTCGTGATCAAGCACAACAACGGCAAGTACTCGCAGTACGCGCACCTGTCGAAGGTCAACGTGCAGATCGGCCAGAAGGTCAGCGCCGGTCAGCAGATCGCCCTGTCCGGCAACACCGGCAACTCCAGCGGTCCGCATCTGCACTTCGAGATCCGCAACACCGCGAACTACGGTTCCGCGATCAACCCGGTCACGTTCCTCAAGGGTGTCGGCGTCTCGTTCTGACCCGACCGTCCCACGCCCCAGGGCACCCAGGCCCCCGGCCACCGCTTCCGTGCGGTGACCGGGGGCCTCGCCGTGCCCGCCGCACGGGGTTCCCCGTGGTCCGGGTCACTCGCCGGGCGGGTTGAGCATCGGGAAGCTCCCCGTGTTCGTGGGGGCGTGCTCCGGCAGCCACAGCACCGCCACCGCCCCCTCGGCGGGCGCATCCGCCGGCGCACCGGGCGTCCGGACGTTGCGGAAGGTCAGCCGGGCCCCCAGTACCCGGGCCTGACCTGCGGCGATGGTCAGTCCGAGCCCGTGCCCGTGCCCCGCCCGGTCACTGCTGCCGGTGCGGAACCGGCTCGGTCCCTCGTCGAGCAGTTCCTCCGGGAAGCCGGGCCCGTGGTCGCGCACCCGCAGCACCCGGCCCTCGACGGTGACCTCCACGGGGGTCCGACCGTGCTTGGCCGCGTTCGCGAGGAGGTTGCCGAGTATCCGCTCCAGACGGCGCGGGTCCGTGGTGACCTCCGACTCGTGGAGGACGTTCACCCGGACGCCCGTGTCCCGGACCGCGACCCGACGCGTCACGAACTCGCCGAGCATGATGTCGTGCAGCTCGGCGCGCTCGGTGGCGCTGTCCAGCCGCGCCACCTCCAACACGTCCTCCACCAGGGTCCGCATCGCCTGCGCCCGGTCCTTGACCAGCTCGCTGGGGCGGCCCGGGGGCAGCAGCTCGGCCGCGGTGAGCAGCCCGGTGACCGGGGTGCGCAGTTCGTGCGCGATGTCCGCGGTGACCCGGCGCTCGGCCTCCAGCCGCTGGCGCAGCGCGTCCGCCATCGCGTCCACCGACCAGGCGAGGTCGTCCGTCTCGTCCCGGACCATCCCGCCGATCGCCTCGACGACCCGGACCTCGGTGTTCCCCTGGGCGACCTGGCCCGCGGCCACCGCCGCCTTGCGCAGCCGCCGGGACAGCTGGCCCCCGATGAGCACCCCCAGGGCGCAGCCGCCGAGCACCACCGCGGTCGAGCCGATGATCAGTGCCTGGTCCAGATCCCGCATGATCGTCGCACTGCGGTCCCGGAACGGGCTGTGCAGGGACAGCACCCGGCCGTCCTTGAGCGGCACCGCCGCCCAGATGTCGGGACTGCTGCTCGCGTCACCGGCCGCGACATAGGTGGCGCGCCGGCCCTCGATGGCCTTCGCGCGCAGCTCGCCCGGGGTGTCCGGGTCGTCCACCCGGGCGCCGAACTGGAGCCGCCCGGTGGCCTCGTAGATCCGCTGGGCGACCTGCGCCCGCTCGTCCTGGAGGTCACGCGCGTTGTCCAGCATGGACCCGCGGGCGGCGTTGTGGACGACCAGGCTCAGCACCAGGGCGACCAGGGCGCCGACGAGCGCGATGGCGGCACTCAGTTTCCAGCGCAGACCCGTTCGCAGGCTCAGTCCGCGCACCTTCCCCCACACGTCTATCTCAGGCCCTCAGCTTGTATCCGAAGCCGCGCACGGTCTCGATGCGGTCCTGGCCGATCTTCGCGCGCAGCCGCTGCACATGGACGTCGACCACCCGGGTGTCCCCGCCCCAGCCGTAGTCCCACACCCGTTCCAGCAGCTTGTCGCGGGAGAGTACGGTGCCGGGCGCCGCCGAGAACTCCAGCAGCAGCCGCATCTCGGTCGGGGTCAGCGCGACGGGGCGACCCAGGCGCAGCACCTCCATGCCGACGGTGTCGATCTCCAGGTCGCCGAAGGTCAGCACCCCGCCGACCCCGGCCTGCGCCCCGACGGCGCCGTCCTGGTGGCCCGCACCGGTGGCGCCCGTGCCGCTGGCGTGCCCGAAGCGGCGCAGCACCGCCCGGATGCGGGCCACCAGGACGGCGCCGTCGAAGGGCTTGGTGACGTAGTCGTCGGCGCCCGCCTCCAGCCCGAGGACGACGTCGATGGAGTCGGCGCGCGCCGAAAGCATGATCACCGGGACGGTCGACTCGTCCCGGATGCGGCGACACAGGCTCACCCCGTCCAGCCCGGGCACCATCACGTCGAGCAGCGCGATGTCGGGGCGGTCCGCCCGGAACGAGTCGAGGCCCGAAAGCCCGTCGGGCATCGCGGTGACCACGAAGCCGTCCCGCTCCAGTGCGAGCTGGGTCGCCTCGCGGATGACGTCGTCGTCCTCGACGAAGAGGACGTGGGTCTGCTCTGCCATCGGAATCCGTATCCGTCGCTCTCAGTTCCCGGGCGGCTCGGCGCTGGGGGTGCCCACCGCGTTGCTGTAGTCGTTGTGGGTGCGGGCCTGCTCCGTGAAGGAACCGTCGGCCCACCGGTACGTGATCACGTCCTCGCCCGAGGGGAACGCGACCGGGTCCTGCTCGGCGTAGACCTGCTGGGTGACCACGAGGTCACCGCGGTCGATCTCGGCGTACACCGGGGGTTCTTCGGACCGGAAGACGTTCGTGTAGTCACCGCCCTGTGGACGGTACACGTACGCGCCCAGCCCCACGTTGTCCCCGCAGGACAGGACGTTGACGACGACGTCGGGGTGGGCGGCGCCGGTGAGGTTGCCGTAGCTGACGTCCACCGGGGGGCCGTCCTCGGGCCCGGTGCAGGGCCGCAGGTCCTTCTTCACGCCCTCGCTGACCTTGGGGTCGTCCATCAGCAGCCGTACGGCGTTGACCCGCTTGGGGGCGGGCGACGGCGAGGCCGTGCGCGGGGCGACCGACTGCCCGCCCGGTTCCTTGCGGGCCGGTCCCTCGTCGCGGGTGCCCGTGCCACCGTCGGTGCACGCCACGAGGAAGACACCGAGCACGCCGAAAACGCCGACGGCGGTGAGCGCGGCCACGGCCGTACCCCCCGCCTTCGGCGTGCACGTCGTTCGGACGCGGCGCGTCCGGACGACGGTCGGCTCGGGTGGAGCGGTGTCCCGCTCCTTCCCGGACCGGATTCCTAGGCCGCGCAACGCTCCTGCTCCTCACGTTCGAGCGCGCTCGCGTCGAGACGCCGGCTCTCCAACTCCTGGCGGAGCCGTGCGAGGGCTCGGTGCAGCGTGCTCTTGACCGTACCGGCCGACATGCCGAGGGCGGCGGCCGTCTCCTCCGTGGACATCTGCTCCCAGTGTCGCAGCACCACGACACTGCGTTGCTTGGGTGCGAGGACCTTCATGATGTCCATCAACAGCGCGCGGTCCGCGTGCTGTTCGGTGCTGTCCTCGACGCTGCGCTCGGGCAGCGTCTCGGTGGGCACCTCCTCCAGCTTCCGGGCGCGCCACCACTCCGTCCGCGTATTGATCATCACGCGGCGCAGGTACGCATCGGCCAGCCGCTTGTCCGCGATCCCGTCCCAGCGCCCGTAGGTACGGACCAGGGCGGTCTGGAGGAGGTCTTGCGCCTCCACCGGATCGGGGACCAGTCGGCGGGCGCTGCGCAGCAGTGCGTCCTGCCGCGTGCGGACGTACTCCTCGAATTCGAGCACCTCGCCGTGCGCCATTCCCCGTCGCCTCCGATCCGGCCCCTGGCCGATGTCTCCCGTTGGTGTGCCTCGACGGCACAGCACAGAAGTTACGGAGGAGTTGTCACGGCACTGTGCGGGCCAGCACGCGGCGGACGCACGGCTGTCCGTCGGTTGTGTAACAGATGTAGGCAAGCGGTAAGGGGCCCGGCGTTTGATGGGTGTTCGAGGCGGTTTGCCGAAGGGCACGGTGACACGGGGTGAGGCCGGCCGGGGCGTGACCGTGACATCACCGCCCCCGGCGGCCCCGTCGCGCCCGTCCACCGCCCTCCGAGGGGAGACCCCCGTGACACGACCGGTACGGCATCGGGACGGGGCACCGGCAACCGTTCCGGCGCCCTCGGGGCGACCCCGCCGGGCGGGCGGGACCCGTCAGACGTGCGGCAGCCGGTACAGGCCGCCGGGCAGCGGCTCCACCAGCCCGTCCGACACCAGCCCGTCCAGGGCCCGGGCCCGCTGCACCGGCTCGTCCCACACCCGGTTCAGCACCGCCTGCGGCACCGGGACCGTCGCCTCCCGCAACACCGCGAGCAGCTTGCCGCGCACCTGGCGGTCCGTCCCCGCGTACGTCTGGCCGCGCCGGGGCGGACCCTCGTGCGCCGGCTTGCCCGCCAGCCGCCAGGCACACAGCGACGCGATCGGGCAGCGTTCGCAGCGCTCGTTGCGGGCCGTGCACACCAGCGCACCCAGCTCCATCGACGCGGCGGCCCACCGCGCGGCGACCGCCTCGTCCTGCGGCAGCAGGGCACGGGCGAGCTTGCGCTCGGCGGCGGTCGTCGCGTTCGGCGGGTACTGGGTGCCGGCCACCGCACGCGCCAGCACCCGACGCACATTGGTGTCCAGCACGGCGTGCCGCTGCCCGTAGGCGAACGACGCCACCGCGGCGGCCGTGTACTCACCGATCCCCGGCAGCGCCAACAACTGGGCGTGCTCCGCGGGGACGTCACCGCCGTGCCGCTCCGCTATGGCGACGGCCGCACCGTGCAACCGGAGCGCCCGGCGCGGGTAGCCGAGCCGCCCCCACGCCCGGACCGCCTCACCGGAGGGCTCCTTCGCGAGGTCGGCGGGGCGCGGCCAGCGGGCCAGCCACTGTTCGTACACCGGCAGCACCCGGCTGACCGGTGTCTGCTGGAGCATGAACTCGCTGACCATCACGCCCCAGGGGCCCGCCTCGGGACGGCGCCACGGCAGGTCGCGCGCGTGGTCGTCGAACCAGGCGATCGCCGGGTCGTGCAGGGCGGGCAGCGCACGGAGCGGGCCCTCCGGGGAGGTACGGGGGTCGGGAGCGGTACGGGGCGTGGGCTTCGTCGGCACAGTCATGGCACCGCCGATCCTGCCACGGGCACCCGGGCACGGTCCGGGATATGCGGCCGAGCGGGGGCGGGTCGAGCCCCGGTCCCGCACCGGCCGCCGGGCTGCCCCGACCGGCCGGAACCGGGGCCGGTCAGGTGCGATGCGTCCCGCCGCCTCCCCGTCAGGGGCGTCGGAGGACGCTCGGAGCGGACCAGGACGAAAGGGGAGTGAGCGTGGACGCACAGGGTGACGTCCGGCCGACGAACGGCCGACGAACGGCCGACGGCGGGTGGCGTGGCGCTGTGGGCGGCCCGCTGCGCGCCCGTCCTGGCGGCCGGCCCCCTCGGCCTCAGCGAACCCCTGTGGTGTTCCCCTGGCGGTGCGGACGGCACTGGCGCCAGCGCCGGGCTTCGGGCTGCCCGGGCTGGGCGTCCGGGTCACCGCGCTCGCCGGGACCTTCACCGCGGGCCGCCACGGCACCGGCTTCCGCGCCCCCGCGGCGCTGCTACCGGACGGGCGGGGAGTTCCTCACGAGGGTCGAACACTTCAGGCTCTGCTTCGACCGGGACGGTGCCCTTCCTGCTGAAGTCCGGGGACCCGTACGAACTCCTCGCAGGGGTAAGGGCGGTGGCGGCCGGGGCGGCGTTCCTCTCGCCGAAGGTCGCCCGTCAAGGCGTACGCGAGCGCCGTCCTGGACCGACTGTCCGTCAGGAACCGCGTCCAGGCGGTGATCGTGGCGTACGAGGCGGGGCTCACCGACCACGGGTGACCCCGCGGGCGGCGGGCGCGGTCGCCAGCCGCAGTACGAGCGGCACCACCACCGCCCCAGCATCAGGCCGACCACCACGCCGCCACGAACAGTGCGACGAAGACGACGATCCCCGCCTCCGTGCCTATTTCCGCGGTGTGTTGGAGCCAGGAGGGGGAATCCCGGGCCGGCGAGGTGATGTCCAGGTACGGCTCTTCACCGAAATCCGTCATGGTCACGGACCGTACGGAACCGGCCCCGCCCGTCACACCCAGCGATCGTCAGGGCTCCCACCTGACGAAAGACAGGGTGTCGGGGCAAGGTGACGGTCCGTCTCCGGGATGATGATCCGGAAAAGTTGCCCCGAGGGCGGCGGGTGGGGCGGGAGAAGCCGCCGATCTCTCGTAGAGTTGCCGCCGTGGGATCTCTGCGCAATCCGGTCGGGCCGCTTCCCTCCAACATCTACTGGCGGCGGAGGGCGATTCTGCTGAGCCTGGCCGCCGTGCTGGCGTTGCTGATCATCTGGATGGTCAGTACCAGCGGTGGGGGCGGCAACGGGGACAAGACCAACGGCTCCGGCGACAAGAACCCCGTGGCGTCCATCACCCCCGGGCCCTCCGGCTCCGGCCCCGCGATCAGCGAGAAGCCGGGCGGACGGGACGAGTCCGGCTCCACCGCGTCCGGCGGCACCGGCGGCACGCAGTCCCCGGGCGCCACGGACGGCGGTGAGGGTTCCGGCGGCTCTTCCGGCTCCGGAGGCGACTCCTCCGGCAGTACGGGCGGCGCCGACGGCACGGAGGGCTCCGGAGACGGCGAGGGCACCGGCGGTACGGGGGGCGCGGGCTCCGGCCAGCGACTGCCGGCCGGGTCCAACCTGCCCAACTGCACGTCCACCGCGGTGAAGTTGACGCTGCGCAGCGACGAGAACACTTACACCCCCGGGCAGACCCCGAAGTTCCGGCTGATCGCGGAGAACTCCTCCGACGTCGACTGCAAGGTCGACCTCGGCGCCGAGCGGGCCGTGGTGACGATCACCCAGTCCGACGGCGACAAGGACGTCTGGGCCTCCGACCACTGCGCGAAGGGCTCGAAGAGCCTGCTGCTGCGGGTCCCCGCCAACGACTCCGCCACCCGCACCCTGGAGTGGAACCGCAAGCAGAGCGCCCCCGAGTGCGCCACGGCCCCCGCCGGCTCGGCGGCCCCCGGAACGTATCTGGTCGAGGCCGAGGCCCCCGGCCTCGCGACCGCGCGCACCTCGTTCGTCCTGCGCAAGGACTGAGTCGGCCGACGGGAGGAGCACGGGCCGCAGGGCCCGGGCCGGCCACCGCACCCACCGTTCGGCGGGTGCGGAGCGGGTCGTGGAGGTCACCGCGGATTGGCGCCTTCCCGCCATCCGGACGCCGGTCGGACGCCGGTCGAACACTGGGGTGAAACGCCCACATCGCCCGCGAAGCCGCGGACCACGGCGGCTCCGAGCACCCCCCCGTCCGGCATCCACCCCCGAGGGCGGGACACCGGATGCGTCATCGGCGGGCGGACGGTCAGACGTAGCGTTCCAGGATCGACGACTCCGCGAGCCGTGACAGCCCCTCGCGGACACTGCGGGCCCGTGCCTCACCGACCCCGTCGACGGCCTGGAGGTCGTCCACGCTCGCGGCCAACAGCTTCTGGAGCCCACCGAAGTGCTCCACCAGCCGGTCGATGATCGCGCCGGGCAGCCGCGGCACCTTCGCCAACAGCCGGAACCCGCGCGGCGACACCACCGTGTCCAGCGCCTCCGGCGAACCGGTGTAGCCCAACGCGCGGGCCACCGTGGGCAGTTCCAGCAGCTCCGCATGGGTCAACGCGTCCAGCTCGAACAGCGCCTCGTCCACCGTGCGGGACCGCTTCGCCGTGGGCTCGGGCACGTAGTCCCGCACCACCAGCTCCCGTTCCGGCTCGACGCCCGCGATCAACTCGTCCAGCTGGAGGGCGAGCAGTCGACCGTCCGTGCCCAGCTCCACCACGTACTCGGCGATCTCGGTGGCGATCCGGCGCACCATCTCCAGCCGCTGGGCGACCGCGCTCACGTCGCGGACCGTCACCAGGTCCTCGATCTCCAGCGCCGACAGGGTGCCCGCGACCTCGTCCAGCCGCAGCTTGTAGCGCTCCAGCGTCGCCAGCGCCTGGTTCGCCCGGGACAGGATCGCCGCCGAGTCCTCCAGCACCCGCCGCTGTCCGCCCACGTACAGGGCGATCAGCCGCATCGACTGCGACACCGACACCACCGGGTAGCCGACCTGCTTGCTGACCCGGTCCGCCGTGCGGTGCCGGGTACCGGTCTCCTCGGTCGGGATCGTCGGGTCCGGGACGAGCTGCACGCCCGCCCGGAGGATCTTGGTGATGTCCTTGTCGATGACGATGCCGCCGTCCAGCTTGCACAGCTCGCGCAAGCGCGTCGCCGTGAACTCGACGTCCAGCACGAAACCGCCGCTGCACATCGCCTCGACGTTCCGGTCGGACCCGAGGACGATCAGTCCGCCCGTGTTGCCGCGGAGGATGCGCTCCAGTCCGTCCCGCAGGGCCGTGCCCGGCGCCACCGCGCTCAGGGCGGCCCGCATCAGGCCGTCGCCGCTCGCGCCGGACTTTCCGGGAGCCGCTGCCCGGTCGTTGGCTGCCACTGCTCTCCTCCGGTCGCGGTTCTGGGGGCGCCCGGGTTCGTACGGACGGGCGAGACCGGGGCAAAGTCTACCGGCGGTGCTCGGACTCCTGCGGGGCCTCTCCCCTACGACTCCTCGGCAGCACCCGCAGGGCCTCCCCCATGTTCGCCACCTCGGTCACTTTCATGCCCGCCGGGACCTTCCCCGGATCGGCTGGTACGAGGGCGTGGGTGAAGCCGAGCCGGTGGGCCTCCGAGAGCCTGCGCTGCACCCCCGTCACCCGCCGGACCTCCCCGGCGAGCCCCACCTCCCCGATCGCCACCAGGTTCTTCGGCAGGGGGGTGTCGCTGGCCGCGCTGGCGAGCGCGAGCGCGATCGCGAGGTCGGCGGCCGGCTCCGACAGCCGCACCCCGCCGACCGTCGCCGAGTAGATGTCCCGCTTGCCCAGCGCACTGATCCGGCCCCGCTGCTCCAGCACCGCCAGCATCATGGACACCCGCGAGGTCTCCAGCCCCGAGGTGGTCCGGCGCGGGGAGGGGATCTGCGAGTCCACGGTGAGCGCCTGCACCTCCGCGACCAGCGGGCGGCGGCCCTCCAGGGTGACCGTCAGACAGGTGCCCGGAACTGGCTCGTCGCGCCGGGTCAGGAACAGGCCCGACGGGTCCGCCAGGCCGGTGATGCCCTCGTCGTGCAGTTCGAAGCAGCCCACCTCGTCGGTGGTGCCGTACCGGTTCTTCACCCCGCGCACCAGCCTCAGCCGGGCGTGCCGGTCGCCCTCGAACTGGAGGACCACGTCGACCAGGTGCTCCAGCAGCCGCGGGCCCGCGATGGCGCCGTCCTTGGTGACGTGCCCCACCAGCAGCGTCGACATCCCGCGCTCCTTGGACGCCCGGATCAGCGCCCCGGCGACCTCCCTGACCTGCGCCATCCCCCCGGGTGCGCCGTCGATCTCCGGGGAGGCCACCGTCTGCACCGAGTCGAGGATCAGCAGGGACGGCTTCACCGCGTCCAGATGGCCGAGGACCGCCGCCAGGTCCGTCTCGGCCGCGAGGTACAGGTGGTCGTCGATCGCGTGGATGCGGTCCGCCCGCAGCCGCACCTGACTCGCGGACTCCTCGCCGGTCACGTACAGCGTGCGGTGCTCCTCGCTGGCCGACTTCGCCGCGACGTCCAACAGCAACGTGGACTTGCCGACGCCCGGCTCACCCGCCAGCAGCACCACCGCGCCGGGCACCAGACCGCCGCCCAGCACCCGGTCCAACTCCGGTACGCCCGAGGAGCGCGCGGTGGCCTGCCGGCCGTCGACCTGCCCGATCGGCACGGCGGAGGTGGTGACCCGGCCGGGCGCCGTGGTGCGGACGGCGGGCGCGCCGTACTCCTCGACGGTGCCCCACGCCTGGCACTCGCCACAGCGGCCGAGCCACTTGGCCGTCTGCCAGCCGCACTCGGTGCAACGGTAGGACGGACGGTCCTTCGCGGTCTTCGTACGGGCAGCCATGGACCGAACCGTAGTCGCACCCACTGACAGGTCCCCTTTCGAGGGACCCCATCACCCGTACGGGTTAAATGCGCTCAAGGTGCGGGAGAGGCCGTGGACGGCCGCCTACGGTCGCACGCGTGACGAGCAGCAGGGCGGGCCACCCCGCCCGCACCACCGGAGCACACCGGGCACCGAGGTCCGCGCACCAGCGGGCCGGCTCCCGGAGGGGAGGCCCGGCCCCCCGCCCGTCCCCGCGCCACGAGCCGCACCTCGACGGGCTGTTCACGTACTGCCTCTCCGTGCTGTGCGACCACGACGCCGCGGCGGTCGCCCTCGCTCAGGTCCTCGTACTGGCCGAACGGCGGCGGGCCCGTGGACCCGCCGCCGAGGCGGAACGCAGGGCCTGGCTCTACGCCCTCGCGCGCTGGACGTGCCTGCGGCGCCTCGCGGAGGTGCGCAACGGCCCGCCGGCCGAGAAGAAGAAACGTCAAGGCAGCCGGATACCGGGCCGACACCGGGCCGCGCCCCCCACCGCGGACGCCCTCACCGCGGACGCCTCGACCACGGACACCACGACCGCAGCCGCCGCGACCACGACCGTGCCCGATCCGCCCCCGTCCGATCCGACCGGACCGGGTCCCGGACCGCGTCCCGGATCGGGTCCCGTGCCGGGCGCCGGGCCGGGGTCCACCGCGTCCGCCGGGGGCGCGGTCCGCGCGCGGCACCGCGAACTCGCCCTGCTCGCCTGGCCGGAGGCGGCCGGAACCACCCCCGAGCAGCGCGAAGCGCTCGAACTCGCCGTGCGCCACCAACTCACGGCCCACGAGGTCGCCGCCGTCCTCGGCCTCGACACCGGACGCACCCGGGACCTGCTCGCCTCCGCCGCCTGCGAGGTGGAGCGCACCCGGACCGCCCTCACCGTCGCGCGATCCGGCTCGTGCCCCGGCGCGTCCAGGCTCGCCGAGGACGATCGGGTCCTCCTCGATCCCGTGCGGCGCGGACAGCTGGTCCGCCACGTGGACGACTGTCCGCGCTGTCGCCGCGCCGCCGAACGCGCCCGGCCGGACGCCTGGCCCGGGACCAGCGTGACCCCCGCGGCGCTGCCGATACTGACGGCGCCCCGCCGTGAGGTCCGGGCGGCCATGGCGCACGCCCCGCGCGCCCGGCGCGGTGCGCCCCGCTTCGACCGCCGGGGGTTCCCGCTCGCCCCGCAGGAGCACACCGACCGTCGGGACCGGCTGCGGGCCCGCGCCGTCACCACCACCGTCGTCGCGACGGTGGTGGCCGCACCGGTGCTGGCCCTGTGGACCACCCGCGACCAGCCGCGGGGCAGCGACGGCGCCCCCACCACCGCCAGCGAGGTGGAGCGGATCGGCGGGACCGGCGCCGAACAGGCGCCCGACACCCCGTCCGACCGGGGCGACCCGGGCCCGGCCGGGAAGACGGCGGGCGCCGGCAACACCCCCACCACCGCGGACCCGCCCGGCAGCCCGGCCCGGGTCTCCGCCGAGGTCGTCACCCCGGAGGGGGCCGCTGCGGGCGCCGACCGGCTCGGGGTCGCCGTCCGCTCCCGGGGCGGCGCCACCACCCTCGTCCTCACCGCCCTCGGGGACGCCCCGGTGCACTGGTCCGCCACCGCGCACGCCCACTGGCTCCGGCTCTCCCGCACCACGGGAACCCTCGCTCCCGGTGGCACCGTCGTCCTCCGGGTCCACCTCGACCCGCGGGCCGAGCCGCCCGGCTCCTGGACGGCCCGGATCTCCCTGGACCCCACCGGTGCGTTCGTGGTCGTCCGGGGGCACGGCGCACTCCCGCGTCCACCCGCGTCCCAGGCACCGGGCCCAGCCGGTCCGACCGGCGGCTCCGGCACCTCCGGCAGTGGCCCGACCGCGCGGCCGAGCCCCTCGCCCACCGCCACGCACTCCTCGCCGCCCACCGACCCGGCAACGCCCGCACCCTCGGAACCCGGGACCGGGACGGGCGCGCCGGGCACGCCCGGCGGGACGGAGGGGACCGGCGGCGATCCGTCCGGCGGCACCGGGCAACCCCCACCGGACGACAACGGGCCCGAAGGCTGAGCGGAGCGACCTCAGCGCCCGGCGGGCCGGACCGGGTCGGCGGGGTGCGGCGCGAGCAGCGGCAGCCGCGAGGCGAGCCGCTGCTCGCACAGCTCGACCAGCCGGTCGTAGCCGTCCTTGCCCATCAGCTCCGTGAGCTCCGCCCGGTACGTCACGTACACCGGGTCGCCCGCACCGTGCGCGGAGGTCGCCGAGGTGCACCACCAGTGCAGGTCGTGGCCGCCCGAACCCCAGCCCCGGCGGTCGTACTCGCCGATCGACACCTGGAGGATGCGGGTGTCGTCGGGCCGGTCGATCCACTCGTACGTCCGCCGGACCGGCAGCTGCCAGCACACGTCCGGCTTGGTCTCCAGCGGCTCGCGCCCCTCCTTGAGGGCGAGGATGTGCAGCGAGCAGCCCGCGCCCCCCGCGAAACCGGGACGGTTCTGGAAGATGCAGGACCCCTTCCAGCGCCGCGTCTGCCGGTCCCCGTCCTCGTCCTCCTGGACCCAGCCGCCCCCGTCCTCGACCGCCCGGTTGCCGACCTCGTGGTGCTGCCACATCTCGGGGGTGAGCCGCGCCACGTGACCGGCGACCCGGACCTCGTCCTCCTCGTCGGAGAAGTGCGCGCCCAGGGTGCAGCAGCCGTCGTCCGCGCGCCCGGCCTCGATGCCCTGGCAGCCGCTGCCGAAGATGCAGGTCCAGCGGGAGGTCAACCAGGTCAGGTCACAGCGGAACACCTGTTCGTCGTCGGCCGGGTCGGGGAACTCGACCCAGGCCCGCGCGAAGTCGATGCCCTTCTCGTCGGGCACCGCGGCGCCACCGGACCGGCCGGCCACCGGCGGCGCGCCCTTGCCGCGCCCGCCCTTGCCGCCGCGCCCGGCCTTCGCCGCCTTGCCGGCAGTCCGGTCCTTGCCGGCGGTCGGGTCCTGGGCGGCGGTCGGGTCCTGGGCGGACGGACCGGTCGATTCCTCGCGCTTCGCCTTTTTCGTCTTTGGCACACATCAAGGGTATGCGTGCCGAGCGTCACGTGTGGCGGGCCGGTGCCTCCGCGAGCAGTAGCGTTGGCGCTCATGAGACTTGGTGTCCTGGATGTGGGCTCGAACACGGTTCATCTGCTGGTGATGGACGCGCACCCCGGTGCGCGCCCGCTGCCCGCGCACTCCCACAAGGCGGAGCTGCGGCTCGCCCAGCTCCTGGACGCCCAGGGCGCGATCGGCGCGGACGGCGTCGCCCGGCTGGTCTCCACGATCCACGAGTCGCTCCAGGCGGCCGAGGACAAGGGCGTCGAGGAGCTGCTGCCGTTCGCCACCTCCGCGGTCCGGGAGGCGAGCAACGCCGACGAGGTGCTGCGCCGGGTGCGCGAGGAGACCGGGGTCGAGCTCAAGGTCCTCACCGGCGAGGAGGAGGCCCGGCTGACGTTCCTGGCCGCCCGCCGCTGGTTCGGCTGGTCGGCCGGGAAGCTGCTGGTCCTCGACATCGGGGGCGGCTCCCTGGAGATCGGGTACGGCATAGACGAGGAACCCGACGCTGCCGCCTCGCTGCCGCTGGGCGCCGGGCGGCTCACCGCCGGGTGGCTGCCCGACGACCCCGTCGACCCGGCGGACGTGCGGTCCCTGCGCCGGCACGTGCGGGCGCAGATCGCCCGGACGGTCGGGGAGTTCACCCGCCTCGGGGGCGCCGACCACGCGGTCGCCACCTCGAAGACGTTCAAGCAGCTCGCCCGGATCGCGGGCGCCGCGCGCGGCGCCGAGGGGGAGTACGTGCAGCGGGAGCTGCGGCGCAGCTCGCTGGAGGGCTGGGTGCCGAAGCTGGCCGCGATGACCTCCGCGGAGCGGGCCGGGCTGCCGGGCGTCTCCGAGAACCGGGCGGGGCAGCTGCTCGCGGGCGCGCTGGTCGCCGAGGCGGCACTGGACCTGTTCGGTCTGGAGACGGTCGAGATCTGCCCCTGGGCCCTGCGCGAGGGCGTCATCCTGCGTCACCTCGACCACCTGACGAGCTCCCGGACGCCGAGCCACCCGACCGCGGAGCTGCCCTGACGGTGCCGCGCACCCGGCGGCGGGCCCGGAACCCCGAGGGCGCCCCGGACGGTTCCGGACCCCCGTACGCTGTGCTCGTGGCAGAACAGAAGGCGCGCGTTTTGGACGCGAAGGTCGCCCTGTCGACGGCCTCGGTCTATCCGGAGTCGACGGCGACGGCCTTCGAGGTCGCCGCGCGCCTCGGCTACGACGGCGTCGAGGTCATGGTGTGGAACGACCCGGTCAGCCAGGACGTGGAGGCGCTGCGCCGGCTGTCGGACCACTACGGGGTGCCCGTCCTCGCGGTGCACGCGCCCTGTCTGCTGATCACCCAGCGGGTGTGGTCCACCGACCCGTGGACCAAGCTCCAGCGGGCCAGGGCCGCCGCCGAGCGCCTCGGCGCCGCGACCGTCGTGGTGCACCCGCCCTTCCGCTGGCAGCGCCAGTACGCCCGTGACTTCGTCCGGGGCGTGCAGCGGATGGCCGACGAGACGGACGTCCGGTTCGCCGTGGAGAACATGTACCCCTGGCGCTACCGCGACCGCGAGGCGCTCGCCTACGCCCCCGACTGGGACGTCACCAAGGAGGACTACCCGCACTTCACGCTGGACCTCAGCCACGCGGCGACCTCCCGTTCCGACGCCCTGGTGATGGCCGACCGGATGGGCGGGCGGCTGGGGCACGTGCACCTCGCCGACAGCTTCGGCTCCGCCAAGGACGAACACCTGGTGCCCGGCCGCGGTGACCAGCCGTGCGCCGCGTTCCTGGAGCGCCTGACGAGCAGCGGCTTCGACGGCCATGTGGTCGTCGAGGTCAACACGCGGCGTGCGATGTCCAGCGCCGAACGCGAGGCCGACCTCGCCGAGGCGCTGGCCTTCGCCCGCCGCCACCTCGCCCGCGTCCCGGACCCCGGCGCCGTGGACCCCGGTGCCCCGGCCCCGCACCGGGGGGTGCACCGCCCGTGACCTCCGCCACCCCGCGCCGTCGGGGCCGCCCCTCCCGCGGTGAGGCCGCGCACGGCCCGGACACCCGGGAACTGATCCTGCGCACGGCCCGCGAAGAGTTCTCGGCCCGCGGCTACGACAAGACGTCCGTACGCCAGATCGCCAAGGCCGCCGGGGTCGACCCGGCGCTGGTGCACCACTACTTCGGTACGAAGGACGAGGTCTTCGCCGCGGCCATCGAGGTCTCCCTGGAGCCGGCGGTGACGGTCGCCTCGGTGCTCGGCGCGGGCAGCGAGGGCATCGGCGAGCGGCTGGCCCGGCACTTCCTCGGCATCTGGGAGAACCCGACGACCCGGGCCCCGATGCTCGCGGTGGTCCGCTCCGCCCTCACCCACGAGGCCGCCGCCAAGGTCCTGCGGAGTTTCGTGCTGCGGCAGCTGCTGGAGCGCATCGCCCGGGAACTCGACGTGCCCGATCCACGGTTCCGCGCAGAGCTGGCCGCCTCGCACATGATCGGCATCGCGATCCTGCGGTACGTGATCCAGGTGGAGCCGATGGCGAGCGCCGACCCGGAGGAGATCGTGACGATGGTCGCGCCCACCCTCCAGCGCTACCTGACCGAGCCCGCACCACCGGTGCCGCCCGCGACCGCCGGGACGGACCCGGGCGGCCTGGACCCCGGCCTGGACCCCGGGGCGGACCCGACCGGTACGGGACCCACGTCCCGCACGTGACACACTTTCCGTACCGGACCCTTCCGTACGGAACCACCCTTCCGCACCGGACGCCCGCCCGGCGGCACGGACCGTGCGCCCGGGAGCACACCCCGCCCCGTACGCACCCCGGCGCACGATCCGGCGCGGACCGCGCAGCCGCCCACCCGTTGCGGCGCCCGTAGCCCCGTACACGCAGGTGAGAGGCCGTACCGACGATCGGTTCGGTGCTGGCCGGCTCGTTCGACCTCCGAGATATCCGTCTCACATTCCGGAAACTCCTGTCCGGATCTTGGAGGGCCGGCGTAGGCTCGGCACAGCCATACCTGCCTTGACCGGCCCCGCGCAGCCGCGCGCGGAGCCACCCAGAAGGAGCGAGCGACGATGCCCGAGCTGAGGTCCCGCACTGTCACCCACGGCCGCAACATGGCAGGTGCCCGCGCCCTGATGCGCGCCTCCGGGGTAGCCAGCGAGGACATCGGCAAGCCGATCATCGCGGTCGCCAACTCCTTCACCGAGTTCGTCCCCGGCCACACCCACCTCCAGCCCGTGGGTCGGATCGTCAGCGAGGCGATCAAGGCCGCCGGGGCCGTCCCGCGCGAGTTCAACACCATCGCCGTGGACGACGGCATCGCCATGGGCCACGGCGGCATGCTCTACTCGCTGCCCTCCCGCGACCTGATCGCCGACAGCGTCGAGTACATGGTGGAGGCCCACTGCGCCGACGCCCTCATCTGCATCTCCAACTGCGACAAGATCACCCCCGGCATGCTGATGGCGGCGCTCCGCCTCAACATCCCCACGATCTTCGTCTCCGGCGGCCCCATGGAGGCCGGCCAGGCCACCCTGGTCGACGGCACGGTCCGCAAGCTCGACCTGGTCAACGCCATCGCCGACGCCGTCGACGAGAGCATCTCCGACGAGGACATCCTCCGCATCGAGGAGAACGCCTGCCCCACCTGCGGCTCGTGTTCCGGCATGTTCACCGCCAACTCGATGAACTGCCTCACCGAGGCGATCGGGCTCTCCCTGCCCGGCAACGGCTCCGTCCTCGCCACCCACACCGCCCGCCGCGCCCTCTACGAGCGCGCCGGCGCCACGGTGGTCGAGCTGGCCCGCCGCTACTACGAGCAGGACGACGACTCGGTCCTGCCCCGCAACATCGCCACCCACGCCGCGTTCGAGAACGCCATGGCGCTCGACATCGCGATGGGCGGCTCCACCAACACGATCCTCCACCTGCTGGCCGCCGCCCAGGAGGCCGAGCTGGAATACGGCCTCGCCGACATGGACGCCGTCTCCCGCCGGGTCCCCTGCCTGGCCAAGATCGCCCCGAACGTCGCGCCCACCACCACGTACTACATGGAGGACGTGCACCGCGCCGGCGGCATCCCCGCGATCCTCGGCGAGCTGTACCGGGGCGGACTCCTCAACGAGGACGTCCACACCGTGCACTCCCCGTCCATCAAGCAGTGGCTCGACGACTGGGACGTCCGCAGCGGCAGCGCCTCCGATGAGGCCGTCGAACTCTGGCACGCGGCCCCCGGCTGCCGGCGCTCCGCCGAGGCGTTCTCCCAGTCCGAACGCTGGGACACCCTGGACACCGACGCCGCCCACGGCTGCATCCGCGACGTCGAGCACGCCTACTCCCAGGACGGCGGCCTCGCCGTCCTGAAGGGCAACCTCGCCGTCGACGGCTGCGTCGTGAAGACCGCGGGCGTGGACGAGTCCATCTGGACGTTCGAGGGCCCGGCCGTGGTCTGCGAGTCCCAGGACGAGGCCGTCGACAAGATCCTCCGCAAGGAGATCAAGGCCGGCGACGTCGTCGTCATCCGCTACGAGGGCCCCCGTGGCGGCCCCGGCATGCAGGAGATGCTCTACCCGACCTCGTTCCTGAAGGGCCGCGGCCTGGGCAAGGTGTGCGCCCTGGTCACCGACGGCCGCTTCTCCGGCGGCACCTCAGGCCTGTCCATCGGCCACGCCTCCCCCGAGGCGGCCTCCGGCGGCACGATCGCCCTGGTCCAAGACGGCGACCGCATCCGCATCGACATCCCGAACCGCGGGATCGACCTCCTGGTGGACGAGGACACGCTCGCCGAACGGCGCGAAGCACTCGGTGGCGTGTACGAGCCGAAGCAGCGCGAGCGCAAGGTCTCGGCCGCGCTGCGCGCCTACGCGGCGATGGCGACCAGCGCCGACAAGGGCGCCGTGCGCGATGTGAGCAAGCTGGGCTGAACCGCCGGGCCGTCCGGCGGGGCGCACGCTGCGTCTCCCGGGCGTCACGGGAATCCCCCGAAAATCCCGGGAGACTTACGCCCCTCACGGTGCAACTACGCACCCGTGAGGGGCGTCTTCTTATGTGTCCCACATGGGTGGGCACCAGTCAGGGGGAGGGATCACCGGTACGTGCGGCCCTGCCGTGCGTGGCCGGAACCACCCGTCACGCTCCTCGGGGGAGGAACACATGAGCGAAAAGATCACGACACTCGGCGCCGGTCCCGATCAGGTGGACGGCGACACCGTCGCCGCCCAGGCCGCGAGGGCCACCACCTATCTCGTGGTGGCCACGGTGAACGCGCGCAGCGGCCCCGGCCTCTCGTACCCGGTGGTGGTCCAGATCGCGGGCGGCACCCGGGTCTCGATCACCTGCCAGAAGCGCGGCACCACGATCACCGGGCCCCTCGGCACCACCAACATCTGGGACAAGATCGGCAACGGACGCTACGTGTCCGACGCCTACGTCCAGACGGGCAACGACGGCTTCGTCCGTCCGGAATGCCCCTGACCCGGTCCGACCACTGACGGTGCCCCTGCCGCGGAGCGTGGCTCCGCGGCAGGGGCACCGCCCGTTGCGCACCGCCTCACGGAATCCGGGGCGGCTGCGCCAGATCGAAGGCCGACAGGGTGTTGTCTGCGGCAGCCGCCACCAGCACCCGACCCACCAGGGTGAGCCGGGGGCTCGAACCGGTGAACCCGCCCGGGCTCTGGGCGTGCGGGGCCGTCGACCACAGCTCGGCACCCTTCCGCGCGTCCAGCGCGGTGACCCGGCCGGTCGCCGACCCCACGTACAGCACCCCGTCCGCGGCGAGCGGGGTCGAGGCCCACTCCGCGGCGGTCCGCGTGTGCCACTT
This sequence comes from Streptomyces sp. NPDC059816, assembly GCF_042732055.1. Taxonomy (NCBI): domain Bacteria; kingdom Bacillati; phylum Actinomycetota; class Actinomycetes; order Kitasatosporales; family Streptomycetaceae; genus Streptomyces; species Streptomyces sp. NPDC059816. The sequence continues at coordinate 8,608 of NZ_JBHWIQ010000001.1, read as the reverse complement.
GCGCCGTCCCGTTCCCGGGTCGACCGCGCTCACCTCCCCGGTGGGCGAGGTGAAGTAGAGCGTGCCGTCCGCGAAGCCCGGCACCGCACCCCCGTACCCGCGGAGCCGATCGGCCTCCCGGCGACCGGTGGCCATGTCCAGCCGGACCACCTGCGAGAAGCCCGTCTCCGCAGCACCCGCCGCCTCCCGCACCAGCAGCAGCCTGCCGCCGCCGAGCGCGCCCACCGGCCGCAACGCGCCGTCCGCGGTGACCGCCCGCCCCAGCGCGCCGCCCTTCGGGTCCAGGGTGTGGAACCCCACCTCGGCCGGGCGGCCCAGCGTGACCTGCGTCGACGGGGCGCACATCGCGTACGCCTTCCCGCCCGCCGGGAAGGGCGCGCACCACGAACCGCTGGGCAGCGGAGTCGTCCAGGACAGCCGTCCGTCGCGCGCCGAACGCGCCTCGAACCGGGTGGACCCCGGGTCCACCGTCAGCACGGTGGACCCGGTCAGCACCGCGTGCTGCGGCTCCCGCAGCAGGTACGTGGCCTTGGTGCCGACCCGGGTCCGCCACAGCTCCTCGCCGCTCGCCGCGTCGAGCGCGACCACCTCGGTGCGTTCGGAGCCCGCCTTGGGCAGGTGGTAACCGAGGACGGTACGGCCCGCGAGGCCCTTGCCGGAGCCCCCGGTCACCCCGATCAGGTGCAGTCCCTGCATGGGGACGCCCGGATACGTCTTGCGCCACAGCACCCTGCCGTCGGAGGCGCGCAGCCGGGCGGCCACCACGCCGCCGCCCCCGCAGAACAGGTCGTCCCCGTCGGCCGTCGCACAGCGCAGTTCGTCACCGAGCTGCTGTCCTCCGCGCACGGTCTTGCGCCACGGTGCGAACCCGGCGGGCAGCGGCGCCGCACTCCCGCTGAACCCCTGACCCCGGGCCGGCGCCTCGCGCCCCCCGCCCGCCTCCGGTCGGTCCCCGCCGCCCGATCCGAGCACCGCCACCCCGGCGACGACCACCGCGGCGGCCAGTGCGGTGACGACGCCCGCGCCCAGGAACCGGCGGCGCTTGCGGGGCGCCCGCCGCCGACCGGAACCGGAGGCGGCACCGGGACCGGAAACGTCATCGCCCGGGCCCGAACCCGGTGCCGCACCCGGGGCGCCGTCGGCGACGGACCCGAGGTCCCATCCGTCCGGCGGACCGGGAACGTCCGCCCGCCGGGTCCCCGGCAAGGTCTTCAACTCCGCCATCGGCGCGGACGACGACCCCAGGTCCTCGGGGAGCCCGCGCAACGCCACCAACAACTCGTGGGCGGACGGCCGCCCCTTCGCCACCTTGGTCAGGCACGGCTCCACCACCTCCCGCAGCACCGCGGGCACCGCACTCAGATCGGGCGGCTCGTGCACCACCTGGTACGCGGTCATGTACGGGCTGTCCGCGTCGAAGGGGCCCTGCCCGGTCGCGGCGAACACCAGGAGCGTCGCCAGCGAGAACACGTCGGACTCGGGCCCGACCGCCCGCGGCGTCTGCAACTGTTCCGGCGACATGAAGGGCGGGGTCCCTATCACCCGCCCGGTCATCGTGAGGGTCTGGTTGCCCGACGCGCGGGAGATGCCGAAGTCGATGACCCGCGGCCCGTCGGGGGAGAGGACCACGTTCGACGGCTTCAGGTCCCGGTGGATCACTCCCGCCCGGTGGATCTCGCGCAGCGCCTCGGCCAGCCCGATGGCGAGCGTGCGCAGTTCGGGGCCGAACAGCGTCCCCTCGTCGGCGATCCGCTGGGCGAGCGTGGGACCGGAGATGTACGCGGTCGCCATCCAGGGCCGCAGCGCCTCCGGGTCGGCGTCCACGACGGCCGCCGTGAACACTCCGCTCACCCGACGGGCCGCGGACACCTCCTGGCGGAAGCGGATGCGGAACTCCTCGTCACCTGCGAAGTGTTGGTGAATGAGTTTGATCGCGACCGGACGGCCCGATGCGGTACGGGCCAGGAAGACGGTGCCCATGCCTCCGGAACCGAGGCGCGCCTCCACCGGGTAGCCGCCGATCTCCTCAGGGTCCCCGCCCCGGAGCTGCACGACTCCCACCTCATCCGTCCACGGCCAACAGATCCCACCACCAGTGAACAAAGTAGCGGGTCGCCGGGTCCGTACGGGTGACGGCACGGTGGCCACGCAGCATTTCCCCACCCATACCCACCAGTAGCCTCCCCCTCCGCGCAGTTCCCCGCGCCCCTTCGGTACGTTCCCCTCGACCTGCGTGGTTCTGCGCGGTGCGCTGGGGGTGCGCAGTTCCCCGCGCCCCTTGGTGCGTCCAGCCCGGGGTGCGCTGTTCGGTCGGCGTCCGACCCGGTGTCGCGCAGTTCCCCGCGCCCCTATCGGGGCCCACCCTGCCGACGGCACGAAACAGCACACGCGCAGCGGGTCGCACCCGATAGGGGGCGCGGGGAACTGCGCAAAGCCGCAGCGCACGGCACGGGACACCGCACGCGCAGCGGGTCGCACCCGATAGGGGGCGCGGGGAACTGCGCAAAACCACAACGCACCGCACGGGACACCGCACGCGCAGCGCACCGCACGGGATACTCACCCCGTGAGCGAGCCCCCGACACCACCCGCGGGCCCCCAGCCCGCCACCCTCCCCTTCTTCGGCACCGCCTGGCTGCACCACGACCAGCACTACGCGGCCCGCCGCATCACCGCGACCACCGCCGCCCTCGCCGCCACAGCAGCCGGCGCCCTCGTCCTGCGCTTCGCCTACGAAGGAATGGCCGCCGCACGAGTGGGCCCCTTCGTGAACGTGACGGTCATCCTGATGTTCACGGTCTGCTCGGCGCTCGCCTTCCGCCGCACCTGGGACGGCTTCACCCAGGCCCCGCCCCGGGCCGCCGACCCCTCCGCGGGACGCGGCGTGCGGACCATCGGATTCCTCGGCGGCCTGCTGGCGTACTTCCTGCGCTCCCTCACCGAGGCCCCCGGCGAAAGGCGACTGCGCGCGCAGTACGAGGCGCAGCGCGCCCAGTACGAACGCCGCACCGCACGCCGGGCGGGCCATCCGGCCAAGCGCCGGCGCACCTGAGCACCTCCAAGCCGGCCGTAGCGCTTGACGGGCGCCACCGCCAGGAGCACTATTCATCACATGATGAATAAAAGCGGGAAGGAGCTCCCCGCCGTCCGCGCAGAATCCCTCCGGGTCGTCCGGGGCACCCGCACCGTTCTGCACGACCTCACCTTCACCGTCCCCCGCGGCCAGATCACCGGCCTCCTCGGCCCCTCGGGCTGCGGCAAGTCCACCCTGATGCGGGCCGTCGTCGGCACCCAGGCCAAGGTCACCGGCACCCTCGACGTCCTGGGCCACCCCGCCGGCGCCCCACCACTGCGCCCCCGCGTCGGCTACGTCACCCAGGCCCCGTCCGTCTACGACGACCTGAGCGTCCGCCAGAACCTCGACTACTTCGCAGCCGTCCTCGACCCCGCCCCCTCCTCGGCCGAACGCCGCCGCCAACACGTCGCCCGCGCCCTCGCCGACGTCGCCCTCACCTCGCACGCCGACGACCTCGCAGGCCGGCTCTCCGGCGGCCAACGCAGCCGGGTCTCGCTCGCCGTGGCCCTCCTCGGCACCCCGGAGCTGCTCGTCCTCGACGAACCGACCGTCGGCCTCGACCCCGTGCTCCGCCGCGACCTGTGGGACCTCTTCCACCGACTCGCCACCGAACGCCGCGTCACGATCCTGGTCTCCTCCCACGTGATGGACGAGGCCGAACGCTGCCACCGCCTCCTCCTCATGCGCGACGGCCACCTCCTCGCCGACGACACCCCCGCGGCCCTGCGCCAGCAGACCGGCACTGACTCCGCCGAAGCCGCCTTCCTCGCCCTGGTCGACCCCGCCGTCCCGGCCCCCGCCCCCTGACCCGGCCCCGCCACCCACGGAGAGTGAGCCCCGTGAACATCCACCGCACGCGCGCCACCGCAGCCCGCGTCCTGCGCCAACTCCGCCACGACCGCCGGTCGATCGCCCTGATGCTGCTGGTGCCCTGCCTGATGCTGTTCCTGCTCCGCTACGTCTTCGACGCCAGCCCCCGCACCTTCGACTCCATCGGAGCCGCACTCCTGGGCATCTTCCCGCTGATCACCATGTTCCTGGTGACCTCCATCGCGACCCTGCGCGAGCGCACCTCCGGCACCCTCGAACGGCTCCTCGCGATGCCCATGGCCAAGGCCGACCTCATCGCGGGTTACGCCCTCGCCTTCGGCGCCGTCGCCGTCGTGCAGTCCGCCCTCGCCACCGGTCTCGCCCTGTGGGTCCTGGGGCTCGACGTGGTCGGCTCCGCCTGGCTGTTGCTGCTCGTCGCGCTCCTCGACGCCCTGCTCGGCACCGCGCTCGGCCTGTTCGTCTCGGCGTTCGCGGCGTCCGAGTTCCAGGCCGTCCAGTTCATGCCGGCCGTGATCTTCCCCCAGCTCCTGCTGTGCGGACTGTTCGCCCCCCGCACGGAGATGCAACCCGTCCTGGAGGCCGTCTCCCAGGTGCTCCCCATGTCCTACGCGGTCGACGGCATGAACGAGGTCCTGAGGCACCCTGAGGTCACCGACGCCTTCGTCCGGGACGTCGGCGTCGTCGCCGGATGCGCCCTCCTCGTCCTCGCCCTCGGCGCGGCGACCCTCCGCCGCCGCACCGACTGACGGACCACCCGCCGACCTCCTCGACACGGCCCGCCGCACCCCCTCTGCGAGGATGACCGGCAACGAACGACCCTGCGGAAGGCCCCGTCATGCCCCAGAAAGTCGCAGTCCTCGGCACCGGAAAGATCGGCGAGGCCCTGCTCAGCGGCGTCATCCGGTCCGGCTGGCCGCCCGCCGACCTCCTCGTCACGGCCCGCCGCCCGGAACGCGCCGAAGAACTCCGGACCCGTTACGGAGTCACCCCCGTCAGCAACCAGGAGGCCGCCAAGAGCGCCGACACCCTGATCCTGACGGTGAAGCCCCAGGACATGGGCGCCCTCCTCGAAGAACTCGCCCCCCACCTGCCCGCGGACCGGCTGGTGATCAGCGGCGCCGCGGGCATCCCGACCACCTTCTTCGAGGAGCGCCTCCCCGAGGGCACCCCCGTGGTCCGCGTCATGACGAACACCCCCGCCCTGGTGGACGAGGCGATGTCCGTGATCTCTGCCGGCACCCACGCCACCGCGCAGCACCTCGCGCACACCGAGGAGATCTTCGGCGCGGTGGGCAAGACGCTCCGCGTCCCCGAGAGCCAGCAGGACGCGGCCACGGCCCTCTCCGGCTCCGGACCCGCGTACTTCTACTACCTGGTCGAGGCGATGACCGATGCGGGCATCCTCCTCGGGCTGCCCCGCGACAAGGCCCACGACCTGATCGTGCAGGCCGCGATCGGCGCCGCCGTGATGCTCCGCGACAGCGGCGAACACCCCGTCAAGCTCCGCGAGAACGTCACCTCACCCGCCGGTACGACGATCAACGCCATCCGCGAGCTGGAGAACCACGGAGTGCGCGCCGCCCTGATCGCCGCCCTCGAAGCGGCCCGCGACCGCAGCCGCGAACTCGCCTCCGGCACCAGCACCTGATCACCGAGCACCCCTGAACAGCAGGTCCCGCCCCGGGTCACCCCCCCCGACCGGCCGACCGTCGCCCCCGGGCCCCCACGAGACGGCCCACCACCCCGGCGCCCCCACGAGTCGGCGCCGCGACGGCGGCCGACCACCACCCCGTCAGCCGACCCCGTCACCGGCCACCCGCGCCCCGGCCCCCGCGGCACCACCCGCACCCTGCGTGTCACCCGGAGCCCCGGCCCCGCCCGGGCTCCCGCGCAGACCCGGCACCAGGGCCACCGTCACCACCACCGACGCCGAGGCCAACACCCCCATCGCGACGGCCGGCGAAGTCCACTCGGCCAGGGCCCCCGCGAGCCCCGCGCACACACCCTGCGCCGTCATCATCCCCGCCCCGTGCAGTCCCAGAGCCTGCCCGCTCATCGTCTCCGGGGTCAGCGCCATCAGCCGCTCCTGCAACAACAGCGTCGCCGCGAAGCCCACGGACGCCACCAGCACCGCCACCAAGGCCACCGCGAACGGCGGCCCGAACAGGAACACCGCGTACGGCACCGCCAGCAACAACCGCAACGGCAGGTCGATCCGCGTCCGCCACCGGGGCGGCACCCACCGCCCGGTCACCGCGTCCCCCACGAACATCCCCAGCGCCGCGCACGCGAACAGCCACCCCGCACGGCCCGGGTCGTACGGGACGAACAACGCCTCGCACCCCACGACCAACCCGTTCGGCAGCCACAGCGCGAGGTACGTGCACCGGCGGGCCCGCGACGACCACAGGAACCGGTTCGTCCGCCACGTCTCGGCCACCGAAGCCCGCCCCGCCACCCGCGGCGCCCGCGCCCGCAACCCGCACCGCGCCACCACCGCCGACCCCAGGTACAGCACCGCCCCCAACAGCAACGTCCCGCGCGGCGACAGCACCGTCACCAACACCCCGCCCGCCGCGAAACCGACGACCTGCGCCAGCCCGGTGACCATGTTCAGCACCGACCGCCCCAGCAGGAACCCGTCCCGCGCGAGGATCTCGTTCAACAACCCGTACCGCACCCCGCCGCCCAGCGCCGCAGCCGTCCCCAACCCCGACAGCACCACGAACACCGCCCACACCGGCATCCCCGGCACGGCCTGCACCGCCGTCCCCACCCCGAACAGCGCGGCCACCCCCACCAACGCGCCCCGCGGCGGCACCCGGTCCGCCGCCGACATCAGGAACACGGCCCCCACCACCTGCGCCAACGACGCCCCGAACATGCTCAGCGCCGCCAGCAACGGGGAGCCCGTCGCCCCGTAGACCAGCACCCCCAACGCCAGCCCGCTCACCGTCGCCGCCGCCGTGTTCAAGGTGGTGCTCCAGAACAAGGGCGCGAACTCCGGCGCCCCGAACAACTCCCGATAGGTCCGCATCCCCGGAGTCTGGGCAGCCCCTCCCCGCAACCCTTACTCTTTCGCACCCGGGCGAAACGACACCCTCGAACCGAGCACCGCGCGACCGAGGAGCAAGCACCCATGGGCTGGTGGCACGTCACCACGGACACCCTGGCCGCGAGCCGTTTCGTGGTCTCCCCGCTCAGCGAGACCACCGCCGCGCTGATGAGCCTGGAACGCGGCACCGCCACGCACCCCGGCGACCGCGCCTGGCTCGCCGCCCACCGCCCCGCCTACCGGTCCCGCCTCGCCGCCGACCCCGTCACCGCCCATCTGGTCCGGGCCGCCCTCGGCCGCTACTGGCTCGCCGACTTCCTCACCCCCGCCCCGACCGGCGAACACACCCCGACCGACGAGGCGACGAGCACCTTCGAGACCGAACTGGACGACGTCCGCAGCGCAAACCCCGTAGCGGCCCGCGCCCACCTCACCCGCTCCATCCCCGGCCCCCTGCCCCCCACCCTCGACCGCCCCGACCTGCCCGAACGCACCGCCGACCTGCTGCACTGGGTCTGGACCCGAACCGTCCTCCCCACCTGGCCGCATCGCCGCGGCGTCCTCGAAGCCGACGTCATCGCCCGCCTCCAACAGCTCACCCGGGGCGGCTGGGCCACCGCGCTGAACGGTCTGCGTCCCGGAATGCGCTGGCTCGGCGCCGGCCGCCTCCAGATCAACGTGTACGAGTACCCGCCCCGCGACCTCACCGGGACCCAGCTCCTCTTCGTCCCCGTCACCACCGACCACGGCTGGGTCTCCTGGAGCGACCGCACCCACGCCGTCACCTATCCCTGCACCGGCTCGCTCCTCACGCCGTCCCACCCCGGCGGCGACGGAACCGCTCCCGTACCCGCCGCCCTGGTCCGCCTCCTGGGCCCGGTACGTGCCCACGTCCTCACCCTGCTCGACACCCCCAAGAGCACCACGCACCTGGTCGCCCTGACCGGCCAGGCCCTCGGCACCGTGGGTCGCCACCTCAAGGTGCTCCTCGACGCCCGCCTCCTGGAACGCCGCCGGGCGGGCCGCTCGGTCCTCTACTACCGGACCCCCCTCGCCGACGCCCTGGTCGACGTCCAGACCGACGGCAGCAGCTCCCCTCCCCGGATTTGACACTCCTCGACCCCGTACGTAATGTTCTCCGAGCTGTCCGACGTGAGCGTCGACTCCGGTCGGTCCCCGGACAGCCATTCCGTCTCAACCCATCAAGTAGCGATGATCCGTCATCGGTCTCTTCGCATGTGTTTTTCGGAATGAGGAATCCGCGTTCGATAAGAGCGCAGTCCCGATTAGCGGGACGGCAAGGAGTCCGCTAAAGTCTCACTCGTCGGAACGGCCCAACAGCCGCAAAGACAAACCCCGCTGACTGGGGGTCAGGCCCTGAAAGAGTCTGATAGAGTCAGAATCGCCGGAAAGGAAAACGCCGAAAAGCGTTCTCCCGGAAAGCACCGAGGAAATCGGATCGGAAAGATCTGATAGAGTCGGAAACACCGAAGGGAAGCGCCCGGAGGAAAGCCTCAGCCGAATGGCTGGAGTGAGTACAAAGGAAGCGTCCGTTCCTTGAGAACTCAACAGCGTGCCAAAAGTCAACGCCAGATATGTTGATACCCCGTCACTGGACCGTACGGTTTGGTGATGAGGTTCCTTTG